>JAISCT010000032.1 GCA_031265355.1 Oscillospiraceae bacterium
TCCTACCGCTTCCCCGACTACAGCGAAGCGACGAACGACAACCTCAGCAACATGAACGGCACGATCAACAACGGCATCATGGTGTACGACATCATCAAGGGAGAGAGAACTTATCAGTACCTCCCATCCGCTAAAGTGCCGCTGTACCCCTTCGGGTACGGACTGAGCTACGGCCAGTTCGAATATTCCAACGTGGCCGTCTCCGCCATCAGCGACGGCAAGTTCACCGTCAGCGGCAAGGTGAAAAACACCGGAAGCAAGACCAGTGACGAAGTCGTGCAGATCTACAGCGCCTTCGCGGACACTGAGTCGCGGATCAAACAGCCCATCAAGAAGCTGATCGCCTACGAGCGGCTGCATGACATCGCCCCAGGCGATGAAGAATCCTTCAGCTTTGTGATCGATCTGCAGGACAAACTGGGCGTGTGGGACGTGGAATCCGGCGGCTATGTGGTAGAAGCCGGCGCTTACGTCATCACGGCCGGCGGCTCCTCGGCCGACGCAGACGACATGGACGGTGTCGGCGGCAACGACGCCATGCTGACGGTCGCTGTAGGCGTCGGCGTAAACAACGGCGTAGATCTGACAGCCACGAAGCGCGACCTCAAGAAGCTCACACTGGCGGAAAACCTCGACGACTACAGCGAAAAGGGCGAGCAGGTGGACGACATCGAGACGGTCAGCGCCTCCATCGCGTACAAATCCAACACAGCCATCCAGTTCCGGAAGGACGGCGCGTGGATCAGCTTCAAAAACGTCGATTTCACATCGGCGCCCGCGCGTCTGACCGTGCAGGCCGGTTCCGACAGAACCGGCAGCCTGACGGTATATGCGCTACCAACAGGTGGCGATCCCGACACCGAGCTTACCGCCGCCACCACCATCGCTACCATCGCTCTCACGGACACCCGCCCGGGCAGCTTGGCCACGGGGCTCGGCATCGGACCGGTAGGCGTATACCCGGGCAGCGTGGACGGCCAAACCTACAAAGACGCCTACGTGAAGCCGGAGTGGCGGAAGTACGGCGTGAACGTCACCGTAACCACGGGCACCTATGATATCTACATCGAGACGGAGAAGCGGGGCGCCGTCCTTGAGTGGCTCCAGTTCAACGCCCCCGAAACCGCCACCGACATTGCGATCGATCAGCTCTACTCGCTGGATTCCATCCGCGAAAAGAGTGGGGCGCTGACGCTTTCGGCCAATCTCACACCCGTCACCGCCCTGGATGCAGTGGCCTGGAGTGTCGCCAACAAGAGTGGTACCGGCGCGGCGCTCGCGGAGATCAACGCCGCCACTGGCGTGCTTACGGCCACCGGCGCGAACAACGGGACCGTCACCGTGACGGTCACAGCTGGGAACCAGACGGCCACGAAGGACATCCTGATCACCAACCAGCTCGACAGTAACAAAGTGACCGTCGACAGCCAAAATTTAACCGTGGATTATCTGCTGCTTCGGACCGGCGCCGCCTTTGGCGCGAACGACAACATCTCGCGCTGGCAGGGCACGAACCAGCAGACGGCGGTGTTCCTCGCGCCCGAGAGAGTCAACATCGGCGGCGCGTATTTCCTGTACGCCACACCCGGGTCCGGCTACACCACTCTCCCCGCCAATGCGCTCGACTGGGCGGTGTACGGCAGTGACGGGGTTTCCGCAACAACCCTGGCGACGATCGATCAGGCGGGCCTGCTGACGGCCGCGGGCACGGGGAACGGAGACGTCGTGGTAAAGGCCACACTCAAAAACAACCTGGACATCTTCGTCACCCGCACGATCCGGCTGCAAAACCAGAGCCGCAAAGACGGCCGCAAGATGATCCAAGCGGAGAACTGGGACACGGCGACCGCCGGCAGCACCGGCAACCCAGCGACCACTTATATGGCCGGCGGCAACGAAGTGGGTCTCTACCAAACCGCCGCGGTGACAGCCGAGGTGAACCAGGCCGTACTGGGTTATAAGAAAGTCGATTTCGGCACAGACGCGGGCTCCTTCCAGATCCGGATGGCCACCACCGCGAGTTCCACCCTGGAGCTATGGATCGACGGCCAGAACACGGCCGACGGCGGTGTCAAAATCGGCGGGCCGACGATCATCCCGGCGGGCGCTTCTTATGCGACATATCGAACCGTAGTTCTGCCCATTCTGCCGACAAGCGGCGAGCATGATCTCTACTTGGTGACAACCGCCACGGCGTCAGGTACCGCGCTGACGAACAGACTGAACTATTTCCAGCTCTTCTCGCTCGGGACCGGTGAGGTGGCCACATATACCGTGACTTTCAACCCCAACGGAGGCACGGTGACAACCCCATCTCAGGTGGTCCTGATAGACACTCCAGCCACTGAGCCCACCGCCGCCTCTCGGCATGGTTACACGTTCAGCGGTTGGTACACGGCAGCGACCACCGGAAGCAAGTGGAACTTTGCCAATCCGGTGACTTCGGATCTCATACTGTATGCACATTGGGCCGAGGTTCCGTCCTCTGGGTATACCCCAACCGGGCCAACGACTCCGAGTATCCCCAGCACGCCCGTCACCCCTGATGCGCCCAGCGGGCCGCTGGGCGGTTTCTCCGACGCGGGCCAAGTCTCCAGTTGGGCCACCGAATTTGTGGAACGGCTGGTGGAGGCGGAGATCATCTCCGGCCGCCCGAACGGCACCATCGACCCGCGGGGCAACGTGACACGCGCCGAATTCACCAAGATGATCGTGTTGGGCCTCAAACTTGAGGCCGGCGAAGCACCCAAGTCATTCGCGGACGTGACCGCGGGCGACTGGTTCAAGAGTGTCGTCGACATCGCCTCTTCGCACGAGATTGTGCTCGGTGTCTCGGAAACGGCCTTTGCCCCGAATCGCACGATCACCCGTCAGGATCTGTGCACCATTGTTTACCGTGGGCTGGTCGCGCTGGACGTGACGCTTCCGGCGATCGAAGACGGCGGCGCGTTCCCGGATGAGGCGCAGATCGCAAGCTACGCACTGGATGCGGTGAAGACATTGAGACAGCTGAACATCGTCACCGGGCGCAGCAGCGGCGTCTTCGATCCGCGGGCGTACGCGACGCGTGAGGAAACCGCAAAGATCATCTGCGGCGTCATCGACTATGTCGCCTCGGCTTCGGCCTCGGCGCCCGTCGACTCTACGGAGCCCGCATCTACGGAACCCGCCGCATAACTGGCAGAAAGCCAATCGATATACGCAGGGTCCCCGGACGATGTTCGTCCGGGGACCCTGCGTATTGCACACATATAACGCGGAAGTGTGGTTCATGAGCTGAAATACAGCCAAGGTTTTTATGGTGCCGAATTATATGAATTTAATTGGCTTTTTCAGGTCGAGTGCATGGACTTTGACTGCTTTATTCGCAAAGCAGTACGCATTTATGAAAAACAAACTCGGGAACCGAGTCGACTTTTCTAACTCCGCTTATTGACACGTGAGTTAATATGTGTTAGAATGTCAAGTGTATAAAACGCGAGGTGAAGATATGGCATTTAAGGAAAGCGAAACTGTTGAACTCAAATCTGAGGTCGTCAACGAAATCAAGAAAAGTGTTATCGCATTTGCCAACAGCGGCGGCGGAATGCTTTATGTCGGTGTAGACAACAACGGAGATGTCGTTGGGCTTGCTGACGCAGACGCTGATCTATTGAATATAAACAATATGCTCCGCGATAGCATCAAGCCCGATGTGACGATGTTCGCGCAGAGCAGGGTTGAGAACGTTGACGGCAAACAGATTATCGCCATCACCATTCATGGCGGTACGGAGCGTCCGTATTACCTTGCGGGTAAAGGTATTCGCCCGGAAGGTGTGTATGTGCGCCACGGAGCAGCGAGTGTTCCGGCGACCGACACCGCCATTCGCAAAATGATACGAGAGACAGACGGCGACAGTTATGAGAAACTACGCTCCGTTGAACAGGCGTTGATTTTCACTTCTGCCGAAACGGAGTTTGCCGCTCGCAAGATCGCGTTCGGTGAACCGCAGATGACGACGCTTGGTCTGCTGACCGATGACCGCATCTGTACAAATCTCGCGCTGCTGCTGTCGGAGCAATGCCCGCACACAATCAAAGTGGCGGTGTTTCAAGATATAACACAAAGCACATTCAAAGATCGACGCGAGTTTGGCGGCTCGCTGTTCAGGCAAATTGGCGAGGTTTACGAGTACCTTGACCTGAACAACAATACGAACGCTACATTTGACAAGCTGTTGCGAATTGACACACGCGATTATCCGGATGCGGCTCTGCGCGAGGCATTGATTAACGCTGTCGTTCACCGCGAGTACGCGACAAGCGGGAGTATTCTCATAAAGATATTCACCGACCGCACGGAATTCATCTCTCCCGGCGGTTTGGTCGGCAGCATTGAGATTGGCGACATCATGACGGGCTACTCCGTCTGCCGCAATCAAAACCTCGCGGCGGTATTCTACCGTTTGCAGCTGATTGAAGCCTACGGTACCGGTATCTTAAAAATATTTGAGAGCTACAGAACCTCACGCACACAGCCGAAGATTGAGGTCACCCCCAATGTGTTCAAAATGATACTGCCAAACTTAAACCATGTCACAGCGCGTATTGATTCTAACACTTTAACGCCGCAAGAACGAGTTGTGAACTACCTCAAAGAACACGGCTCAATTACCCGCAGGCAAACGGAGGAACTACTCGGAGTGGCTCAAACGGCAGCGGGCAAGGTGCTCCGCAAACTGGTTGAAGACGGCAAATTGATCCGCAAGGGTGATACCCGCAAACTACGCTATTTCATTTCTAATCCAAGTTTCGTATAAAAAACCTGCGAAGCATTGGAAACACTGGATTGGCTCAAATCAGTTATACAGGAATAAGTGTAGCCCGTAGCTATTGCGTAGCCGGCAGGAAAGCCGTTCGACTCTTCGACAACCACCACACAACATACAGCAAACAGGCAGGGTCCCCGGACGAACATCGTCCGGGGACCCTGCCTGTTTGCTGTGCGCCGCGAAGAGACTCTATACTTCCATATTTTTACATTTCAATGTCTTTAAACACATCCCTCGCCGACATCAGAGCGCGTCCAGGGATGCGAGACATTCCCGGATCGCCTCGAAGGAGGTGTACCGGGGCGCAAACCCGAGCAGACGCGCCGCTTTCTCTGTGGAGGCGCTGGGGCTGTGGGCGATGTGCGAGAGTGTCGCCTCCGCCTCCTCTTCGCTCACGCGCGTCTTCCAGACGTCGTAGGGCTCAAAGCGCAGGTCCGCCTGGCGGCCATACCAGCCGGCCGCCTCCAGGGCGTAGCCCCGCAGCGTGACGGCGCGCGGGGACACCGCGTGGAACCCCTGCCCAAACGCCGGCGCCCCGGCTCGGATGGCCGCGAGGAATACGCCGGCCACGTCCCGCGCGTGGACATGGTGGAGGGTTTCCATGCCGAAATTCGGCAGATACAGCGGCGCCCCCGCCCGCAGGGTGTAAAACGCGTCCAAGCTCTTGCATCCCTGCGGATTGATCGGCACATCGCCCGGGCAGACAATGTGGCCGGGGTGTACCGCCGTGCCCGGGAAGGCGTGTTCCGCAAAGGCCCGGGCGATGGTTTTGTCCATCTTGTCCTTCTCGACGCCATATGCCTCCAGCGGAAAACGGCCCTCCTCCTCCAGAACGGGGACCGCCCCGCTCGGTCCGTGCATCCACACGCTGCCGCAGACCAGGTAGTGCGCGACGGCGCCGCGCAGCGTGCCGATCAGCCGGCGCATGTCCGCGTCTTCGAAACAGATCATGTCCACGACGACATCCGCCCCCAGCGCCCGGACCGCGTCCGCGAAGTCCGCCGCGCTCCTGTCGAGGTTCACCTGCCGCACCTGCCGCCATGCGTCCTGTTTCGCAAAGGGCTCCGTCTGCCCCCGGCTGACGCAGGCGACTTCGAAGCCCTCCTCTACGAGCATGGGCACAAGATAGCCGCCCACCTTGCCCCGCCCGCCAATGACAACCGCTTTCTTCATCCGCGCGCCCCCCTTTTTTCTCTCTTTAACATCTCTGTATCCCTCTGTATCTTGAGGTATCCCGAATCCGCGTCCGCCCGGCCCCTCAGGCGTCGCCGGCGATCCGCCCGAGTTGTGTCAGCGCCTGGGCCAGCACGGACCGGGGACAGGCAAAATTGATCCGCTGGAAGCCCGCGCCACCCGCGCCAAACATGGGGCCCTCGTCCAGCCACAGCCCGGCCCGGCGGACAATCCGGTCGTCCAGCTCGGCGGCCGTGAGCCCCAGCGCTCGGCAGTCCAGCCAGGCGAGGTAGGTGCCCTCCGGCTCAACCAGACGCACCGCCGGCAGTGCCCGCGCCAGCGTGTCGCGCAGGAGCGCAAGGTTGCCGACGAGATAGACCTTCAGCGCCTCCAGCCACGCCTCCCCGCCGGCGTAGGCGGCCCGGCAGGCGACAAGACCCATGATCCCGAGCTGGCTCAGCCCGGCGGCGGCGTACGCCCGCGCAAACGCGGCCCTGAGGCGCGGGTCCGCGATTAGGATGTTGGAAATCTGCAGACCCGCCAGATTGAAGGTCTTGGAGGGCGCGGTGCAGGTGATCGTGATATCCCGCAGCGCGGGGCTGAGATCGGCAAAGACCCGGTGCCGGCGGCCCGGGAAGACAAAATCCGCGTGGATTTCGTCGGAGACCACGCGCACACCGTGCCGGAGGCAGACGTCGCCCAACCGCGTGAGTTCCTCTTCGGTCCAGACGCGGCCCACCGGGTTGTGCGGGCTACAGAGGATAAAGAGCGTGACCCGCCCCGCCTCGACCTTGGCCTCGAAATCGGCGAAGTCGATTTGATAGCGCCCGTCCCTCAGAACCAGTTCGCTGACCACCAGCGTCCGGCCCGTGCTCCGCACCGCCGAGGAGAAGGGATAATACACCGGCTGCTGGATGATGACGCCGTCCCCCGGCGCGGTGAACGCCTGCACCGCGATATGGAGGGCGGTCACGACGCCCGGCGTCTTGACGATCCAGTCCGGCTCGATCCGCCACCGGAACCGGCGCCAAAACCAGCTTTGCAGCACGGCGGCGTAGTCCTCGCCGGCGTCGGAATAACCGAAGATGCCGTGCCGGCTCCGCTCCATCAGCGCATCCAGCACACAGGGCGGCGCCTGAAAGTCCATGTCCGCCACCCACAGCGGCAAAATCCCCTCCGGCTTGCCCCGCCGGCGGGCAAAATCGTACTTGAGGCTGTCGGTGTTCGTGCGGTCGATCACCCGGTCGAAGTCGTACGCCATGGCTCAGCGCCCCCTGTCCGGCCCGGCGGCGATGGCCTGGCCAAGATCGGCGATCAGATCCTCCGCCGCCTCCAGGCCCACCGACAGCCGCAGCAGCCGGTTTGTGATGCCCTTGGCCTCCCGCTCCGTCTCGGGGATGTCGGCGTGGGTCTGGAGCATCGGATAGGTGATCAGGCTCTCCGCCCCGCCCAGGCTCTCGGCGTATCGGATGACCTTCACGGTCCGCAAGATGCGCTCCGCCGTCTCCGCCCGGTCCGTACCAAAGGAGAGCATGGCTCCAAAGCCGCGGGTCTGCCGGCAGGAGATCTCATATTGCGGATGGTCGGGCAGGCCGGGGTAATAGACGGTCTCGATCCCCGGCTGGGTCCGCAGCCACCGGGCGATTTGCAGGGCGCTCTCCTGCTGGCGCTCCATGCGCACGGCCAGCGTCTTGATGCTGCGGATCAGCAGCCAACTCTCGAAGGGAGAGAGACAGGAACCCACGGTCTTGTGCAGAAAGCGCAGCCGCTCGGCGAGCGCCGGGTCTCGCACGACGAGGAAGCCCGAGAGCGTGTCGTTGTGCCCGCCTAAGTACTTCGTGCCGCTGTGGACGACGATGTCCGCCCCGAGGTCCAGCGGCTTTTGAAAGCAGGGCGTGAGGAAGGTGTTGTCCACAAGCAGCCGAAGCCCCCGCGCCCGCGCCACGCCGGCCACCGCGGCGATGTCGGTGACCTGCATCATCGGGTTTGTCGGCGTCTCGACGAAGACGGCCTTTGTACGCGGCGTGACGGCCGCCTCCACCCGCGCGGGGTCCGAGGTATTCACGAGACTGAAGGTGATCCCGTTTTTGGTGGAGAGGTGAAAAAACAGGCGGTGGGTACCGCCGTAGATGTCGTCGGAGGCAATGATATGGTCGCCCGGCGCAAAGAGTTCCATCGCCAGCGAGATGGCAGCCATGCCGGATGAGAAGGCCAGCGCGTCGACGCCGCCTTCCAGCCCCGCGAGCAGCGCCTCCAGATGCTCCCGCGTGGGGTTTTGCTGCCGCGAATAGTCATACCCGGTGCTCTCTCCCACACCGGGGTGCGCAAACGTGGCCGACTGAAAAATCGGCACACTGACGGCCCCTGTCACATCGTATTTCTTAGCGCTTCCATGAACACAAAATGTCTGAAATTCCAACACACTCTCCCCTTCCCGGCCGCACAGCGCCTTACAAGCAGCCACCTGTTCCGCATCGCCCCGCGCGCAGCGCCTCACAGACAAATTTCAAAGGTAGTACATAAACGCCTGCTCGCCGCGCTGGGCTTCGGCAAAGTCCAGCAGGTCCTGCACGCTCACACGGGCCATGGCGTCGCGGATGCTCTTGTCCAGCGCGTCGAACACCAACGACTGCATCGCCATCGCTATTTCCGGCGCGCTCTTTTCTACCGAGCTGCCGGCCGGGTCCATCAGCGCGTTCTCGACGACCATCAGCACATTCCACACCGTGATGTTCTTCGGAGGCTGCGCCAGCTGGTAACCGCCGCGAGACCCCTTTTCGGAGACCAAAACGCCGCCCTTCTTGAGCTGCGCAAACACCTGTTCGAGGTAGATTTTAGAGATTCCGAGCTGGCTCGCGATGCTGATTGTGGAGATGTTCTCGTTCTTTGACGAGCTCCGCGCAATCTCTGTGACGGCGGCCAGCGCATATCGCCCCTTGGCGGAAATTCGCATGGGGATACCCTCCTTGTGCTGCGGTCTCCCTTCGGGCGCGCCCGAAGATCACCAACCGATTCCATATGTAATATACAATATCCCAAAGAATCCCCATTTGTCAAGGCCGAGACGAAAATCCGCGCCAAGATTCTCATCCCCCGGCGCGCGTTTGCCTCGGCCCGCAAAATATCTGGGACAAAATACCCGCCAATTTCTCTGAAGGGCTTGACAAACGCTGTCTTCTGGGATATTCTATATTTCATATAATACATATATATATAGTAAATATTTAGCGCCGGCGGTACCCAAAATCCGTTACGGGGGGACACACCATGAGGGAGATTACATTTTCGGTACCGAACAGTGTCTCTGAAGAAAAGCTGAAGCAGATCATCCACTACCTGGGAGAGATCAAATTCGGCTCCATCACGCTGGTGATTCACGACGGCAAACTTGTGATGGTGGAAAAACTGGAAAAAACCAAGATATGACCACGGAGGGAGGTCCGCATATGGAAAACATCGCAAACAAACTGACGGAACTGATCGGCAATACCCCGCTGCTGGCGCTGACGGACTACGGGCGGGAAGCAGGCGTAAAGGCGCGGCTCATCGCCAAGTTGGAATACTTCAACCCCCTGGGGAGCGTCAAAGACAGGATCGCCCTCGCGATGGTCGAGCGGGGCGAACAGAGCGGACAGATCACAGCCGACACCGTCCTCATCGAACCCACCAGCGGCAACACGGGGGTCGGGCTCGCCTTTGTGGCCGCCGCCCGGGGGTACCGGCTGGTGCTGACGATGCCGGACACGATGAGCGTCGAGCGGCGCCGGCTGCTCGCGGCCCTGGGCGCGGAGCTGGTGCTGACCCCGGGCGCGCTGGGCATGAAGGGCGCCGTCCGCAAGGCGGAGGAACTCGCCGCCTCGATCCCAAACGCGTACATCCCCCAGCAGTTCGAAAATCCCGCCAACCCGGAGGTCCATCGAAACACCACCGCCGAAGAGATCTGGCGGGACACCGGCGGCCGCACAGATGTCTTTGTGGCCGGCGTCGGCACCGGCGGCACGGTGACGGGCGTGGGGCTGCGCCTGCGGGAGCTGAATCCGGCCGTCCGCATCGTGGCGGTGGAACCGTACGATTCCCCGGTGCTCTCCGGCGGGGCGCCGGGCCCCCACAAGCTTCAGGGCATCGGGGCGGGTTTTGTCCCCGGTGTGTTCCGGCAGGATGTGGTCGACGAAATCTTCAAAGTGCGCGCCGAGGAGGCCTATGAGACCGCCCAGCGTCTGGCCCTGCGGGAAGGTCTGCTGGTCGGCATCTCTTCCGGCGCGGCGGCTTTCGCCGCCACACAGGTCGCCCGGCGTGCGGAAAGCGCCGGGCAAAATGTGGTTGTGCTGCTCCCCGACACCGGCGAACGGTATCTGTCCACGCCACTTTTTGACGAGATCGTGAGGTGACTTCCATGGCCTGCGCGACCCATCTGCAGACGCGCTACGCGCATCTGGCCAAAAACCACCCCTGCCTCGGCCGCGCGCCGAACAAGGGCCGGCTCCATCTGCCCGTGAGCCCTTACTGCAACATCAAATGCCGCTTTTGCACGCGCCGTTTCAACAGGACCGAAAACAGGCCGGGGGTCGCCCAGCAGATTTTGCCGGCGGACCGGGCCGTCGAGATCGTCGGCCGGGCGCTGGCGCTCTGCCCGGAACTCTCGGTCGTCGGCGTCGCCGGGCCGGGGGACTCCCTCGCCTCGGACCACGCCCTGCGCGTCTTTTCGGCGTTGCGCGCGCGGTTTCCCATGCTGCTTGGCTGCCTGAGCACCAACGGTCTGATGCTGCCGGATCTGGCGGACGACATCGCGCGCGCCGGCGTGCGGTCGGTGACCGTCACCGTCAACGGCGTGGACCCCGCCGTCACGGCCCGGATCGTGGAAAAGATCGTCTGGCAGGGCCGGACACTGCGGGGCGAGGAGGCCGCGCGCATCCTGATCGAGCGCCAGTGCCTTGGCATCCGGCGCCTGACGGCCCTGGACGTGCTGGTCAAGATCAACACCGTGCTCATCCCAGAACACAACGGAGACCATATCGGCCGTATCGCCCAGGTGTGCGCCGAACTCGGCGCCTCGATTTTCAATGTCATCCCCCTGATCCCCCAGGGCGACCTGGCCCATCTGGCGCCGCCGGACTGCGGTGAATTGAGTGAGGCGCGCGCGGCCGCCGAGGTGTTTTTGCCGGTATTTCGCCACTGCCAGCACTGCCGGGCGGACGCCTGCGGCGTGCTGGGAAAGACGGACGTGTCCGACCGGCTCTACGAGGATTTGCACTGTGAAAATACCTTTTCTCACGGCTGACACTTCTCGGACCCTCAGAAAGGAGGCGGCTCATGCGTAAATTTGTCGACAGGCCCCGTTTCACCTGCGCGCTGGGCGGCGCGCTCTTCACACTGCGCGCGCTGCCGCGGACGATCCCCATCATCCACGCGAGCGCCGGCTGCGGGTTCAACGTATTCAACGCCGGCAACGCCGGCGCGGGCTATTTGGGCGGCGGCTACTGCGGCGGCACGTCTTGGAGCAGCTCCAATGTGGTGGAGCGCGAGATCGTGTTCGGCGGCCAGGACCGGCTCAGCGAACAGATCCGTTCCACGCTGGATCTCATGGACGGCGACCTCTATGTGGTGATCACCGGCTGTATGGTCGAGATGATCGGCGACGACGTACAGGCCGTGGCCGAGGCGTTTGCCAACGAGGCGGCGCCGGTCGTCGCGATCCCCACGCCGAGTTTCAAGGGCAACTCTTACGAGGGCTACGACATGGTGCTCTCGGGCCTGTTTCAGCGTTTTACCCGCCCCGCCGCCGCGCGCCCAGGCACCGTCAATCTCCTTGGCCTCGTGCCCGGGCAGGACGCGTTCTACAAGGGCAATCTCGCCGAGATCAAACGCCTGCTGACGCGTCTTGGCCTGCACGCCCACACCTTCTTTGGCGAAAGCGAGACGCTGCGGGACTTGCGGGGCGCCGCCGAGGCCGCGCACACCCTGGTACTCTCGGACGTGTACGGCGTCAAATCGGCGCAGGTGCTAAAGGCTCTCCACGGCATCCCGTACACGGTGCTGCCGCTGCCGGTGGGCGCGGCTCAGACCAGCAGTTTCCTGCGGGCCGCGGCGGACGCGCTCGGCGTTGCGCGCCCGGCGGCCGAGGCCGTGATCCAAAGCGAGGAGACGCGCTACTACGACTACTTGGAGCGCCTGGCGGACATCTACAACGACGTCGACCTGCAGCGGTATGTCGTAATAGCGGGGGACGCCAACTACGCCCCGGCCGTGTCCCGTTTCCTCGCCGACGAACTCGGCTGGCTGCCGGTGCTCACCGTCGTCACAGACTTTCTGGACGAGGCGCAGACCCGGTCGATTGAACATCGCTTCGACGCGTGGGAGAGCGGCCTCAAACCGCTCGTCCGCTTTGACACCGACACCTCGTCGCTCGAACGGTACATCCGGGAGGCGTGGCCGCCGAGCGCCAATGAACGCTACTACGACGGTCTCTCCCCCACCGTATTGATCGGCACCGTCTTCGAGCGGGACCTGGCCGCGCGGTTCGGCTGGCCGCTGCTCACGGTGTCGTTCCCGGTGACAAACCGGGTCGTGCTCCAGCAGGCCTACGCGGGCTACAACGGCGGACTCACGCTGACGAGCGACCTGCTGACGCTGCTGGTCTCCGGGCGCTGAAGGGGAAAGAAACACTGCCGACAGTCAGGAGGGATCCTTTTGAACTATATATCCGCCAAAACGCCTCCCGTGCGGGAGGAGCGGCTCGGCGCCGGCATCGCCTTCGGCGGGACCTGCCGCGAGGTGCAGTGCGCCCGGGCGGGCGGCTGCCTCAACCTGGCCGGCCGCGCCTTCTCACAGACGCAGGGCTGCCAGTTTACACTGAGCCAGGCCATCATCAACACGTTGCGCAACGCCGTCATCATCATGCACGGCCCCATTGGCTGCGGCGCCTCTTCGATCGGCGCGGTGGGCACCAGCCAGACGTTCAAGCGCCTGCGGGACCCGAACGCAGAGGGTCTCATCTGGTTGAACTCCAACCTGGATGAGGCCGACGTCATCGGCGGCGGGGAGAACAAACTGAAGGAGGCCATCCGTTTTGCCGAGCGGATGTTTCGCCCGGAAACGATCTTGATCCCCGTGAGCTGTGTGCCGGCTCTGATCGGCGACGACGTGGACGCCGTGGTGGCCGAAATGCAGGAGGAGACCGCCGCCGTGCTGGTCCCGGTACACTGTTCCGGGTTCAAGACCAAGGTCATGGCCACCGCCTACGACGACGTCTACCACGGCATCTTGCGGACACTCGTGAAAAAACCCGAGCGGCGGGCGGACCGCCGGGTGGCGCCGGACGAACTGGAGGAGATGCGGCGGCGCTATCGCGACAGCCGGACGGTGAACATTTTAAACGTCTCTTCCATGTCCCGCCCGGACGAGACGGAGCTCACCCGTCTGCTGAACGCGCTCGACTTACAGGTACGCTTTCTGCCCTGCTATTCCGACGCGGAGGACTTCCAGTACGCGCTGGAATCCGCGCTGAACGTCAGCATCTGCGGTACCCACGACGACTACTTTCTCCGCCACCTGCAGACGCTGTACGACATCCCTTTTCTGATCGACACGATCCCCATCGGACGGAAGAACACGGCCCGGTGGCTCCGCAAGATCGCCGCGCACTTCGACCTGTCGCAGGAGGCGAACCGGCTGATCGCGTCGGAGGAACAGGCGCTCGACAGGGCGCTCGCCCCCTTCCGCCCCGCTCTTCGGGGGAAGACCGCCTTCCTCGGCGGCGGCGAGGTGCGCATCCTCGCCACGGCGGAGATCCTGCAGGACTTGGGACTGGAGATCGTCGGCTTCAAGGGTCACCACTACGACGAGTTTGCCGAGCCTGTCTTTGAGAGCCTCGACAACATCGACGACGTCCTCTTCAACGTCGCCACCCAGCAGCCCTTTGAACAGATCAACCTCGTGAAACGGCTGCGCCCCGACCTCTACGTGGGGCACACCGGCGGCGGCAACATCTCCGCGAAACAGGGCCTTCCGCTGCTGCCGCTGTTCGGCCCCTCCTACAACTATATGGGGTTTTCCGGTGTGTTCGAGGTGGCCCGCCGGATCCGGCGGATCCTGGCCAACGCCCAGTTCAACAAACAGCTGGCCCGGCACTGCCCGCTTCCTTACCGGGATTCTTGGTACGCGCAAAGCCCGTTCGCCTACATCAAAGCGGAAGGTTGATTTGAGTGCTGCCCATACACATCGCCATTGCCACGACAGACGGCAAATTCGTCAACGAACACTTCGGGCGGGCCCGGTGTTTTTACATCGTCGCGCTCGACAAGGAGGGGCACCGGCTGGTCGAGCGGAGGGCAGTGCCGCCCGTCTGTGACGGGGGGATGCACGAGGACAACGCCCTGGACGCCGCCGCCGCGCTGCTCGGGGACTGCCGGGCCGTGCTCGTAAGCCGCATCGGCCCGCCCGCCAAGCGAAGACTGGAAAAAAGTGGTATTTCTGTGTTTGAGATCGGACTTCCGATTGAGGACGCCCTGGCACGGCTTCGTGACTACTATGACAGAGAAGTGAGGGAAACACGCGTATGAGCAAGCAGATCAAGCAGATCGCCATCTACGGGAAAGGAGGCATCGGCAAATCCACCACCACCTCCAATCTCTCCGCGGCGCTGTCCAAGATGGGTTTCAAGGTCATGCAGTTCGGCTGCGACCCCAAGTCCGACAGCACCAACACGCTGCGGGACGGCAGCTACATCCCCACCGTACTGGACACCCTGCGGGAGAAGTCGTCGGTGGACGCCCACGACGTGATCTTCGAGGGGTTCAACGGCATCTACTGCGTGGAGGCCGGCGGGCCGGCGCCCGGCGTCGGCTGCGCGGGCCGGGGGATCATCACCGCCGTGGAGCTCTTCAAGCACCAGCGCATCTTCGAGGAACTGGCCCTCGACTACGTGATCTACGACGTTCTGGGAGATGTCGTGTGCGGCGGTTTTGCGGTGCCCATCCGGGAGGGGATCGCCCAACACGTGTTCACGGTGTCGTCGTCGGACTTCATGTCCATTTACGCGGCCAACAATCTCTTTCGCGGTATTCAGAAGTACAGCCGCTCCGGCGGGGCGCTGCTCGGCGGCGTCATCGCGAACTCCATCAACCAGGGTTATTCGCGGGAGATCGTCGACGACTTCGTCGCCCGCACCAGCACGCAGGTGGTCGAATACGTGCCCCGGTCCATCACGGTGACGCAGTGCGAACTGCAGGGCAAGACGACGATCGAGGCCGCGCCGGACTCCAAACAGGCGCAGATCTACAACTCCCTGGCCGCGCGCATCGCGGCGCACGAGGTCTCCACGATCCCCGCGCCCCTCGGCGTGACCGAACTGCAGCAGTGGGCCGCCAAGTGGTCCGACAAACTGCTGCTCCAGGCCGAAGGCAAAGTCGCGGCGGGCGAAGCGATCTGACGCCGCCCTGCCGGGTCACAAAAAGCGTCGCGGAGGTCAAAAACTTTATATTTGAGAAAAATCACCTGAATACTTTGAATGGGGGTTATAAAATGGAACAGGCAATCAATTTGAGCCAGCGCTTTACGGTTGAAACGAAAACCGTCTATATGCAGGGCAAGCCGATCACACTGACCAGCCGCACGCCCGTCCTCACTCCGGAGCAGCGCGAGAAGCGCAAGCGGGAAATTGAGGCGAGACTCTACGATATCTGTCGAAAATATCAAATGGCGCAAGCACATGGCATGACCAACAAAAACGCCGGAAAGCCTTGAAAATAGAGAAAAATGACTCGAATGCCGGTGGGGGAACAAGAAAGGGTTCGCGGCCGTTTTTGCCGCAAACCCTTTCTTGTTGCGATGATGGTTGCCGTCAGCTAGCCGTCCCCATTAATCCCGGTTCTCCCGGGCGGCCGCGGAGAGCGGCGCAAGCGTATTCGCGTCCCAGAGAAAGGCCCTGACAAAGGCGCCATCCGACGGCAGCTCGACAACCTGATCCCCGAAACCCCACGGATCTACACCCAGTGTTTTCCGGCTGACATTGACAAGTCTTCCATCCGCGTCATAGGCGGCCAGTATGCACAAAACGTCAAGCGCTTCGTCCTTGGCGTTGAAGATTGAGTAAGCCCCTTTCGCCCCGTCTTCCGAAACGGATGCCCGCACGCCGTATGAACTGCTCAATGTTCCGTCGGCAGACAGCGCCGCGAAGGGCAGGACAAGGCTCGTTCTCCCTCTGCCGTAGTCCTCGGTCAACGTCACACTCACAAGCACGACGTCGTCCGGGTTGGGCGCCAAGTAGCTGATCTCGAAAAATCTGAATTTATACAGCGCCAAGTTGTCGCCCGTCGTTGTCGAACGAACGCTGTCTTTGTATTTTGAAACGCCGTTGATCAGCAGTTCCACCTGCACCGTCCCGTTGAAAACCCCCGCGCAGACTGTGACTTTTTTGGGCGCCGGACCGCCTGGCAGATTGAACGTCAAGCCGTTCCCCAGATCTTTGGAGACGATGGACTTGCTGTTTCCCGGCTGCGTACCCGCCGCCGCGTCGGTGTACGTGTACGTGAAGGGCGCGTCCCCGGCCACCTCGGTATATGAGTTGTCGATATGGGTGATGTTGGTGATCCCGGGGACGCTCACCGCCTTCTTCGCGTAGTCCGTGTAGTACCGCGTCGCGAACTGAACCCAATCAATGTCGCCCAGCTCGGTCAGATTGACCTCGCCGCTGACTGGCGTGTACGCTATCCCTTCTGCAACC
The DNA here is from genome assembly GCA_031265355.1 of Oscillospiraceae bacterium. Taxonomy (NCBI): domain Bacteria; kingdom Bacillati; phylum Bacillota; class Clostridia; order Eubacteriales; family Oscillospiraceae; species Oscillospiraceae bacterium. The sequence continues at coordinate 16,707 of JAISCT010000032.1, forward strand.
GTTGGCCTCGTCAGCAATATCCCTTTATCGGACAGCGTTACGAACGGAACAACGAGACTGCTGGCGGTGCGCCCTTTATCTTCGGTCAACGTCACCTGAACGAGCACGATATCGTACGGATTCGGCGTGGAATAATTCATTTCGAAATACCTGAATTTATTCAGCGGCAAATGGTCTCCGGTCGTTGCCGACCGGATGCTGTCTTTGTACAGTGAAACACCGTTGATCAGCAGTTCCACCTGCGCCGTCCCGTTGTAAACCCCCGCGCAGACTGTGACTTTTTTGAGCGCCGGACCGCCTGGCAGATTGAACGTCAAGCCGTTCCCCAGATCTTTGGAGACGATGGATTTGTTGTTGCCCGGTTGCGTCCCTTCCATCGCGTCGGTGTATGTGTACGTAAAGGGCGCGTCCCCGGCCACCTCGGTATACGAACTGTTGATATGGGTGATGTTGGTGATCTCGGGAACTCTCACTGCCTTCTTTGCGTAGTCCGTGTCGTATTGCGTCGCGAACTGAACCCAATCAATGTCACCCAGCGCGGTCAGATTGACTACGCCGCTTATCGGCGCCTTGGCCTCGCCTACGACATACGGTTCTGACGACAGATCTACCTGTGGAATCGTCAGCGTCAAGGTCCGGCTGGCCGTCACACCCTTTAGCGACGCCGCAATCACGACCGTGGTTGTTATGTCGGCGAGCAGCGAACGTCTGACTGTACCGTCGTTCGACAAGCCGTACTGCTCTCCATCCGTTGCGCTTTGCAGTACGAACGTGCTGCCGTATAAAACGCCCCTTACGGTTGGGAAAAGGTTCATCCGGACCTCGCCCGGTTTGTTGTCGTCCAAAATATACGGAAGCGTAAGCGCGAGGTCTTTCGCCGCCCGATCGATATCAGTCGTACCATCCGGTTCTGGGATCGCCGCTGCCGATGTTAAAATGCCTTCCACCCCGTCTTTCATGCCCGCCACAAAAACGGTGTGCCTGGAAAAATTCTGAAGCTCTGTCAAGGTAAACGGGAGCGAATCGGTTTCGTAACGAACGCGCTCCCCGCTGTGAACGGCGACGTAGACGACATAATTGTCATTTGTTTCGCCCGCTGGATCGGATGCGTTGAGAATGACAACGCCGTCGCCCGCCACGGCGCTGACATTCACAAGCGCGGACGGCACACCCTCAACATCCTCCAGGAAAATGCCCTTAAGGCTGATCTCGGAATCGGAAGCGGAGTTGTGCGGAATTCGATATTCGATATAGACATACTGGTCCTCCGAAGCCGCCCGGAATGGAATGTTCACAATATACGTTTGTTCATCTGAACCCGCCTCAAGTGTCCGGGAAATACGGGCGGCGGAAGCGTCCGAAAGTCTGGCCGTAAAAACAGCCGACGTATTTTTGACTCCGACGACGGCTTTTAGCAGCCGAGCGCCGTTGCCTGCCTCGGCCATAATCATGAAACCGTCGTCTGCCGTTTCGCTGTTGTACGGTGTCTTGACGATCTCCGATGCATCCGCATATCCCAGTGCAACCATCTGGGCACTGCTGCGCTTCGACGCGTTTCTGTAGCCAATCGTATTCACATTGTAGATTTGGTGGCCGTCAAATTTATGCTGTTGGTACTTGATTCCGTCTTTCACCGAGGTGTCCGCATTCTGGCTGAATATGACGTAATCGATTGCATTTTCATCCGCGATAGATTTTTGTATCGTGCCTCCGGCGTTTATGGGATCAACCGATATGGACAACGCGGGGGCCTTTTGCAGGGTGTTCGGTCCGGTGGCGACATATTGATGCTCTCCTGCTTCGACTTCCAGCGTGGTCAGCACTCCGGCATTGTCAATGTTGAGCGTGAAAGCACGTTCGCTTTTCACTGTGAAGACGACGCTGGCGTCGGCGTTGAGACGCTTTTCCGCCGAAATATCAACTCTGTTTGTCACACCGTCCGTCGAGTACCACAAGTTGCTTACGGCGTTCGCCTCGGTCAGGCGCGGCGTCCAGTTTATGATGTTGCGCGGCGCGCAGATATCCAACCCGAGCAAGTTGTCGAGTATGAGTCCGATAGAAAGCGCACCCGTCCAGCCAACAAAGTTGCTCCTGGCAATACCCGCATCGTTTTTGACCGTCGCGGGACGCAGATAATCAGGAGAATAGCATTCCCAGATGCTATTGCCGAAAGCTCCTCCCGCTATCTTTTTATAGACGTCGCTCAGCATGTTGACATGGCGCACGGCCTCATTGAAGGCAATATCGCTGTACCCCATTTCGGTGAGTCCCCTCATCCATTGGTAAGATGAAGGCGACCAGACAGAACCGTTCCAGTACTTTCCCTTCGGACTGAACGCGGATGCTCCGCTGGAATTCCCTAGAAAGTCATATGCCGAAGTGGCGAGTCCGTTTGGCCGGAACAACTTCTCCGAATTGAGTCCATGCGCCTTGATGATCTTTTCGGCGCGTTCAGGCGGCGCCACGCGGGCAATCAGCGCCCACAGGTTGGTAGGCGTCGAGATGTTGGTATGCGTCACGCCGTCGGGCGCCAAATTGGAGTACATCTCGGCTTCTTCGTCCCACATCAATTCGTTAATCAACCCCGATATCTGCGCGTGCCGCTGTGTAAAGTATTCGTAGTTTTCAACATCGCCCTGTTCATTCGCGATTAACGCCAAATAATATGCTTGCTGCGCCTGTTGCATACTCAGATCGTTATACGTCTGCTCGCCCTTGCCAGCAGTGGGGAGAATCCACGGGTAGTCCTGGTTCGGCGTGTCGTCGAAACCGTTGCTGTCGCCGGATGTCTTGCCGTAAAGTCCGTTCTCAACCTTGCGTTCACGTTCGATGAACTTGAAGTGATCTATCAATCGCTGGTAAATTGTCCTTCCGTTGATCACTTTGCTGAAACGGGATATGTCGCCGCTGATTTTATATGTGTCCCACTCCGCCCATGCCCAAAGCGGCGGATTGAGTCCGGTGACCATATCCCAGTTTGTGTATATAGAGCCGTTCTGATAGCGCCCGCGCGGTATGTAGCCGAAACCATTGTAAAGAACTTCGCCGCTCGCATAACAGTTCTTGACAGTATTCTCTCCGCCCTGTTCAAAGCCGACTATGCCGCCGGAACATTGCTTGCTCCCGGCCATAAACCCGACGGCGTAGCAGTTCTCAATCACACTGTTGTTTTGCAGCAAGCCAACGATTCCGCTCGCCGCCGCGTTTTTGACATGGACATACGCACCGCGCGAAAAGCAGTTGACAATGCGCGCTCCGTTTTTGGCCTGACCGGCGATCGCGCCGCTGTTCGCGCCCGGCTCGCCGACCGACCCGCTTTTGATGCCGGACTCAATCACCGCGTCGATCACGCCAAGATTCTTTACTGTTCCGCCGCTTATGTATCCGAATAGTCCCTGTGTCGCATCGCTCGTGTAAATCCTTATGCCGGAGATCGTGTGGCCGCCTCCGTCGAATGTTCCCGCAAATTCGCGTCCCGCCGTTTCGATGCCTATCGGCGTGTGGTTGCGGACGCCGGTGAGCGTTATGTCGTTGGTCAACAGGTAGTATTTACCCGCTGTGCGCTCTTCGCCGCTGTTTACGCGGAGCGCCAGCGTTTCAAGATCGGCCGTGCTCGTGATTTGGATCGGATTGGCTTCGGTGCCGTCGCCGCCAAAAGATACCGGAGACTGTACGGTCGCCGGACTGGCCGCAAAGATGGGGAATCCGTCGTTGATATTGTCCGAATCCAGCGCCCAAGTCTCCGCACCGCTCGCAGCGTTTAGTGTTTCAACAAATGCCAAGGATTTTAACTCTTGAGGCGATTTCGCTGTGGAAGCCGCCGGTTTGCCGAATATGCCGTCTCCCGCCCACGGCGCGGAATTGTCATAATACAAATCGGACGAAACGACATCGGAGCTAAACGTTCCGGCGATTTGCCCAATGGCCTTGCCTTCGTTGTCCGCCCCTGTGTAGTAATAGAAATTATCCAGAGACGAAAGTGTCGGGAACTGATTGTATCCCCATCTGTCAAACAGCATCATAAACATTGTGTCCCAGGCATACACGCCGCCGTCAAACGCCGGATCCATATAATAAGCGCCTTCAGGGTTGAGAGTGAGCTCCGCCTTTTTGATATTGGACTTGTGCATCTGCCACGCCGCGTCATAAATCTCCTCCCATTCGGGATGTTCGGGAAAGCTGACTTTGGGCAAGTCGCTCATGTCGATCTCGTATCCGTTCGCGAGCGTTTCAGTTGTGGCAGACTTTACTGTGACGGTACAAGTCCTCTTGATACCCCCACGTTCGGCGGTTATCACGGCACTGCCTTTTCTGTGCCCTGTTACGAGGCCGGTCTGGTCAACAGATGCGACAGTCGAATTGCTCGAAGACCACTCCACACCCAGCGGCGGCTCTACGGTGATCTGAACCGAGTCACCGACCTTTATGTTCACACTTTTTACACCCATCATCAGATCCGCATTGATGGCGGATTGGAGTGCGTCGTAAGCTCTCTGAAGCTCCTCTTCTGTCGAGCTGGGATTGCTCAGTGTCTTCTGAGCGGCCGCAATGGCATTCTGAAGCGTCAGCCATGACGCCGGAGAATACTGATTTTCCTCAAGCGTCAGCGCTTCCGCCAAAAGGGCGTCCAATCCCGTGAAGTAAATTTCAAGCTCCATCAGCTGGGTGTGATACGTTCCAGCTGCATGGGCATTGACTTTTGTTGCCGTCAGATACACATACCTCGCGGTTACGGTATCGAACGTATACTCCGCCCAAGGTTCGTCCACCGTAGGTGTGGGCGCATCCGTTTTGTTGACGAGTACGATGCTCGTTCCACTGTCTGTGATTGCCTCGATCATGAACGAAACAGGATAGCACACAATGCCTTGATAGTTACGCGCCAGTATATTGATCGCGTTAAACTGTGTGTCGGCGCCCAGATCAATGCGACACCAAGCATGGCCGGTTGGGCCGTTCCATGCGGCGCTGCTCCAACCGTTGTTGTAGTTCCCATCGGTCAGATTCTGTGCGACCCAGCTTGCGTTGGCGTTCCCCGACGACGACACGGCTTTTCCCGCCGCAAGATTGACCGCATTCGCTGCAAAAGCAGTCTGCGGTGCAACAAACGGTACGTTGAGCAGCGTCACGGCCAAAAAGACCGCCAAGATTTTACGAAGTTTCATACAAATTCCCTTTCCATTCAATACGTTTTGTTTGTGCCCAAAACAACCTGGCACTGTGACTCGTAAATCACGCGGTGCCTCCTGCGGGCCGAGGCCATCTCCGGTAAACACACAACCGCCTCAAGTATTTGCGACTCTCTCCCTGCGGGTTGAGACCGTCTGCACAAACGGTCCCACCGACGGGTCACTTTGTCTGCACACAAAGTGACCGCCCCGCTTCCAGCCGCATTCCCCGGACTCACACACGATCCACTGGCCACAACGTCTTCGGCGGCTCCTATATGGCTTGCTATACTATACCTTTTTGAATGTGTCGTTTTAGAGGATTTGCTTCATTTTTCTTAGTCAGAGTACACAAAAAATATCACTTCTTTCTCTTGACTTTACGAATTATGTGTAATATAATAACAGTGTTCATCTCCTGCGGCACACGCTTGAAAAGGTATACCTTATCAAAAACTTTAAAAAGCACCGTTTCTTCTACAAAAACGGTGCTTTTGGTCTTTATGCACAATCTTTTTCTCTACGGTTTCTGGTGTTGCGCAAAGGGTCGAGAAAAAATGCGGCGCACTCGAAAATGTGTCATGTTATACGTCCCCTTGACACATATACTCAGATTTCAATCCCGGTATTTGTGATCTCCAACGCAAAGGGATTGCCGTTGCGCAGTTCAGAAGCGGGCAACGCCAGCGGTTCAAATCCGACATCGCCATATCCCTCCGTTAATTTCAACAGCTCTTTGATAATTTCCACCCGCCTTTTCCCGCCGAAGTTGTCAAGGAAAAAACAAACGTCAACGTCACTTTGCCTAGTGGCAGTCCCTTTGGCATAAGAACCGAACAAATACGCCTTTTGAACCGGCAGTACCTGCCGCACCTGAGCGGCGTAAGCTCTTGCTTTATCATTTATGGTTTCAATGTCAGCAACCATATGAATACCTCCTTTGTCGTTCTCAACGTATCACTCGCTTCCTGCTCGCTGATTTGCGAACTCAGCTTGCTCACATAATCTGGGTAGCGATTGTTCAGATAATATGCTGTTAGTGTGTCAAAAAAATCTATTGTATCTATAGGCACCGCCTGCGGCAAACAATGTTCAAACTTTTTGACAATTGCCTTGATGTTGTGCAAATGCGGCGGCGCATCTGGCAGGTAAAAGGAATATAGACCTTTCACCAGTTTTTCAACAGCTTGCTGGCACATAAATACCACATAAAGCCAATGTCCATCCCTCAGCATGCTTTCGGCAACAGTGAGATCATATTTGGCTATGTCAAACCAATACTCAAATTTTTCTAGGCCGTCCATATGATCATCTCCACGATAGCATTATATACCAATACGAAGTGTTTGTAAAGCATTCCCCACCGCCTCCGTAGTAATCGACGGCGTGTACGCGATCCAGCCCGCCTTGTTGATGTGCGGCGTAGGCCGCCCAGGTGTTCTGGTCCGTCCGAGCTCCATCTTTCGACAGGCGGTACACCGTGAGCGCGAAGCCCTTCGCCTTGCTGTCACTGCTGCACTCGGGAAGAGACAAATTCTCTCCTTCTATTTTTCGCCTGCGTTTGGTATAATAAGATCGGTCTTGCCCGCACGGCCGGGCCGGTGTTATTTTTGTGTGCGCAGATTTTCCGGTTTGAATTCCATATTTTGACATATTTACCATTGGTTCAGGAGGGTTATTCTTTGCTTGATCGTCAGGACATCCTCGATGTGTGCCCCGACATGACGGTGCTGGTCGATGAACCGATGCGCCGCCACACCTCCTTTGCGATCGGCGGTCCGACCGATCTGATGGCGATGCCGAGCAGCCCGGCGGCGCTGGCCGCGCTGCTTGCGCTGGCCCGGCGGCGGGAGACGCCGGTGCTGCTCATGGGCAAGGGCACCAACCTGCTGGTGAGCGACCGGGGCGTGCGCGGCCTCGTCATCAAGACGCACAGCGGCCTGGCCGGCCTCAGGCGCGGCGGCGAGTGCGAGATCGTCGCCGGCTGCGGCGTGCTGCTCTCCGCGCTGGCCTCGGCGGCGGCGCGGTGGGGACTCTCCGGCCTGGCCTTTGCCCACGGCATTCCCGGCACGGTGGGCGGCGCCGTCTATATGAACGCCGGCGCCTACGACGGTGAGATGAGCCGCGTGGTGCGGCGCACTTCATATGTGGACACGGTGGGCCAGTTTGGCGTGCTGACCGGACCCGCACATGCATTTTCTTACCGCCACAGCTTCTTCACCGACCACGGCGGGTCCTTTGCCCTGGAGATCACGCTGACGCTGACCTCCGGGGACTCGGATGCGATCCGCGCGGAGACCGAGGCGCTGGACGCGCGCCGCCGCGCCGCCCAACCGCTGGACTTGCCCAGCGCGGGCAGCGTATTCAAACGACCGCTGGGCGGGCACGCCGCGCCCCTGATCGAGGCCTGCGGCTTGAAGGGCGCCCATGTCGGCGGGGCGGCGGTGTCGGACAAACACGCCGGGTTCATCGTCAACAGCGGCGGGGCCACCTGCGAAGATGTGCGCCGGCTGATCGAACAGATTCAAGAACGGGTGCGCGCCGAGACAGGCGTGCAGCTGGAGCCGGAGATCGGCCTGGTGGGCGACTTCGGCGCCGGGGCGCCGCGCGAGGGGGGAAACGTGTGATGAAATTTCTCGTTGTGTCGGGATTGTCGGGAGCCGGCAAGAGCCAGGTGGCCACGCTGCTTGAGGACATGGGCTACTTCTGCGTGGACAACATGCCGGTGCAGCTTATCCCGCGGTTTGCCGAACTGTGCATGGCCTCCGAGGGCAAGTACGACCGCGTGGCACTGGTGACGGACGTGCGCTCCAACCGCTCCTTCGACGAGCTGTTCCGAGCCCTTGGAGAACTGTCGGAGCTGGCGTACGGGTATCAGATCCTCTTTGTAGAGGCCTCCCCCGAGGTCATCATGCAACGCTACAAGGCCACCCGCCGCCGCCACCCGCTGGCCGTGGATGGGCAGCCGATGGAAGACACCGTCGCGCACGAGTATCACATGCTGGAGCCCGTACGCAGCCAGGCGGACTACATTGTGAACACCTCCGTCATGACAACCAACCAACTCCGCGACCACCTGCGCGATCTGTTCTCCGACGGCCCGCAGGCCCGGGTTATGGTGGTCATGATCGGTTCGTTTGGCTTCAAATATGGGGTCCCACGCGACTCGGACCTCGTGTTCGACGTACGTTTTCTGCCCAACCCCTTCCACGTATATGAGCTCCGCCCGCTCACCGGCAACGACGAGGATGTCTTCTCTTACGTGAACCGCTTTCCGGAGACGCAGGAGTTTTTTTCGCTGCTCAAGGGGCTTGTCACCTTTTTGCTGCCCCAGTATATAGAGGAGGGCAAGACCTCCCTGGTCATCTCCATCGGCTGCACAGGCGGCCGCCACCGCTCGGTGACTGTCGCCCGGATGCTGTACGAGTATGTCGGGGAGATCGGCTACCGCGCCATGCTGACCCATCGGGACATCGCCAGGGGGTGAACCCGTGTCGTTCTCTTCAGAGGTAAAACGGGAGTTATGCCGCCTGCCGGCGGACAGGCCCTGCTGCGTCAAGGCGGAGATCTACGGCGCGCTGTTATTCGGCCACACGTTCAGGGCACAGGAGATGCGGATCGTCACCGAGAGCCTGCCCGTGGCCGGGCGGCTGGCGTCGCTCTGCCGCGCCGCTTTTGGGTTTGATTTCGACCGGCGCCCCGCCGACGGGCCGCCGGCCGGCAAGGCGACGCTGCTGCTCTCGGACCGGACCAAACTCTCCTCGGCGCGCGAGAGCTTCGGTTATGGCTCCGCCGACGCGGCCGCGTTGCACCTGAACAACGCGGTACTGGAGGACGAGTGCTGCACGCGCGGCTTCGTGCGCGGGGCCTTTCTCACCGGCGGCTCGATGATGCGGCCGGACCGAAAATATCATCTGGAACTCGCCACCCCCCACGGGCCGCTCAGCCGAGAGGTTTTGGCGCTTCTGCGCGCCCTAGACTTCACGCCCCGCATCACGCTGCGCGCCGGCCATCACGTGATCTACCTGAAGGCCAGCGAGCAGATCGAGGACTTTTTGACAGCCATCGGCGCGCCGCGCGCCGCGCTCACACTGATGGAGACCAAAGTGGAGAAGGACCTGCGCAACCGGGTAAACCGAAAAGTCAACTGCGAGACGGCAAACCTCGGCAAGACCGTCGCGGCCTCGATGGAGCAGATCGACGCCATCGAGCGCCTGCGCGTCAGCCCGCTGTGGGAGACCCTGCCCACGCCCCTGCGCGAGACCGCCGAACTGCGTCTGCGCTACCCGGACCAGCCCCTGACCGAACTCTGCGCGCGCTTTGACCCCCCGCTCGGACGCTCCGGCCTCAACCACCGGCTGCGGAAATTGACGTCGCTGGCCCGGGAGACGGAACGCGGCGGCGTTTTAGAGGAGAGAACTCCGTGACTGATTTTGTTCACCTGCACCTGCACACCGAATACAGTCTGTTGGACGGAGCCTGTCGGATCGACAGGCTGATGGCGCGTCTCCGGGAGATCGGTCAGGACGCGGCGGCCATCACCGACCACGGCGTCATGTACGGCGTGGTCGACTTCTACAAGGCGGCCAAGGCGGCCGGCATCCAGCCAATCCTCGGCTGCGAGGTCTATGTGGCCCCGCGCGGCCGGGGCGACCGAATCCACGAACTGGACGCGGAGCTGGGCCACCTGATCCTGCTGTGCGAGAACGAGACAGGATATCGCAACCTCTGCCGTCTGGTCAGCCGGAGTTTTTCCGAGGGGTTTTACATAAAACCGCGCGTCGACCGGGCGCTTCTCGCCGAGTATGCCGAAGGGCTGATTGTCCTCTCCGCCTGTCTGTTTGGCGAGGTGTCCCGTCTTTTGCTCAAAAACCGTTACGAGGAAGCGCGCGACACCGCGCTGTGGTACCGCGATGTCTTCGGAGCGGGCAACTATTTTCTGGAGCTCCAAGACCACAATCTGCCGGAGTCGGCCGAGGCGGCGGCGGGGCTCCTTCGGATCCACAAGGAGACGGACATCCCGCTGGTCGTGACGAACGACGCTCACTACCTGACCCGCGAGGACGCCTACACACAGGACGTCCTCATGTGTATCCAGATGAACAAGACCGTCGACGACCCGGACCGCATGCGGTTCTCCTCCCAGGAACTCTATGTAAAGACGGGGGACGAGATGGCCTCACTTTTTCCCGAGTACCCGGAGGCCGTGCGCAACACGCGGCGCATCGCCGACCGCTGCCGGGTGGATTTCACCTTCGGCGCGCACCATCTGCCCCGTTTCCTGCTGCCGGACGGGCAGAACGACAGCGTCTCATTTTTGCGGCAAAAGAGTTTTGAAGGCTTTGCCCGCCGCTACCCGGACCCGCCGGACACCTACCGGGCGCGGCTCTCCTACGAGCTTGAGATGATCGAGCGCATGGGATTTGTCGACTACTTTCTCATCGTCGGCGACTTCATCGATTTCGCGCGCGGCCGGGATATCCCGGTCGGGCCGGGACGCGGCTCCGCCGCCGGCAGCATGGTGTCGTACTGCCTGGGGATCACCGATGTGGACCCGATGAAGTACGATCTGTACTTCGAGCGCTTTTTGAACCCGGAGCGGGTGAGCATGCCGGACATCGACATAGACTTCTGCTATATGCGCCGGCAGGAGGTCATCGACTATGTCATCGGCAAGTACGGGTCCGACCATGTGGCGCAGATCGTCACTTTCGGCACGATGGCGGCCCGCGCCGCCGTTCGGGACGTGGGCCGCGCGCTGGGCTGCACCTACGCCGAGGTAGACGTCGTGGCCAAGCTCGTACCCTTCGCCCTCCATATGACGCTGGAAAACGCCCTGAAGCTCTCCCCCGGGCTGCGGGACATGTGCCGTGACGACCCTCGCATCGACAAACTGATTCGCACGGCCCAGGCGCTGGAGGGCATGCCCCGGCACGCCTCGACCCACGCCGCGGGCGTCGTGATCACGGCCCGTCCGGTCTCCGAATACGTGCCGCTGGCCAAAAACGACGAGGCCATTGTCACCCAGTTCCCGATGAACACGCTGGAAGAGCTGGGGCTGCTCAAGATGGACTTCCTCGGTCTGCGCAACCTGACCGTGCTGCACGACGCCGAGGCCATGATCCGCCGCCGCGGCTCGGATTTCCGCCTCTCCGACATCCCGGAGAACGACGCGGAAACCTTCGCGATGCTGATCGCCGGCAAGACCTCCGGGGTCTTCCAGCTTGAGTCAGGCGGCATGACCGGTGTGTGCGTGGGGCTCCAGCCGCAGTCGATCGAGGACATCACCGCGGTCGTGGCACTCTTTAGGCCCGGCCCGATGGACTCCATCCCTCGCTTCATCGAGAGCAAGCACCACCCAGAGAAGGTCACCTACCGGCACCCGATGCTGCGGGACATCCTGCAAGTGACGTACGGCTGCGTCGTCTATCAGGAACAGGTGTTGGAGATCTTCCGCAAAATGGCCGGATTTTCGCTGGGTAAGGCCGACATGGTGCGCCGCGCGATGTCGAAGAAGAAGATGAAAGAACTGGCGCGCGAGCGCGAAAACTTCATCCTCGGCAACGCCGTCGAGGGAATCCCCGGCGCCGTGGCAAACGGCGTGGACGCCGCCACCGCCGAGGCGATCTTCGATGAGATCATGGACTTTGCGAACTACGCTTTCAACAAGGCGCACGCCGTCTCCTACGCCGTCATCGCCTATCAGACGGCGTACCTGAAATGTCACCATCCCCGCGAATACATGGCGGCGCTGCTGACCTCCGTGTTGGACTGGAGCGGCAAGGTCGCCGAATACATCGCGGAGTGCCGCGAGATGGGCATATCCGTCTGTCCTCCCGACATCAACACCTCGGAGGACGGTTTCACGGTCGGGCCGGACGGTCGGATCCTATTTGGTCTCGTGGCCGTGAAGAACGTCGGCCGAGCGCTGATCCGGGACCTATTGACCGAGCGGACCGAGCGGGGGGCGTTTACCTCTCTCCAGTCCTTCTGCGAGCGGATGTTCGACGCCGATCTCAACAAGCGCGCCGCGGAAAGTCTGATCTACTGCGGCGCGATGGACAGTTTCGGCACGTCCCGCACGGCGCTGCTCGCCGCGTACGAGCCCATCATGAGCGATCTGGAGGCCGCCCGCCGCAAGAATCTGGAAGGGCAGATCGACTGGTTCAGCGGCTTTGACGACGGCGGCAAGCGCACCGAGCGACCGCTGCCGGATGTGCCGGAACTTCCGCTGCGGGAACGCATGGCAAAAGAAAAGGAGTACACCGGGCTGTTCCTCTCCGGGCATCCGCTGGACGCCTATCGGGACGAGCTGCGCCGCACGGGCGCTGTGCCTGTACGGCGGATTCTAAATGACTTTTCGCAGGAAGGCGGGCCGACGGTCTTCCGGGACGAGCAGCGCGTGACGCTGGCGGGTCTGCTCACCGCGGTGCGCACCAAGACCACCCGCAACAATTCCTTGATGGCCTACGTCACTTTGGAGGACACGACGGCCTCCACCATCGAGCTGCTGGTGTTCGCGTCGGTGCTGGCCCGATGCGGACCCTACCTCAAGACCGACCACGCCGCGGTGGTGACAGGGCGGATCAGCGTCCGCGAGGACCGTGAGCCGCAGATCCTCGTGGACGAACTGCGCCCGCTGGCCGACTTCGAATCCCTTGACGGGGCGCCGATGACAAAACCGCCCCCGCCGCCGCAGACGCTGTTTGTCCGGCTGCCCGGCGACCACCCAAAGGCCGCCCGGCTGCCGGCACTGTTCACGATGTTCCCCGGCACGGTGAAGACGGTCCTCTACCACAGCGACACCGGCCGAAAACTCGGCGCCGTCTGCAACCCGGACCCCCGGCTGCTGCGCGAACTGTCCGACTGGTTCGGCGGCGAAAATGTGGTGCTGAAATAGCGCCCGGCGGCGCCACGCTATTGTGCTTTGAAATGTATCGTCAATTTTCCGCCCTCCCACGTGATATATTTATTTCTTGCCGACAGCGTCCGGGATTCTCCGTCCGTCACAATGTCGCCTGTCCGGAAAACTGAAAGCATAAAGCCGATCAGCACCAAATTGATGACCGTCGCCGTATTGCTGTAAGAAATGAGCGGCAATGAAATCGGAGAAACGAACTGAATCCCGAGGTTGAAGAGGGCGTAACTGATCACCTGCACGCTGAACGTCAGCATGATGGAGAGCGACACAAAAAATCCCAGGCTGCTTTTTTGCTTGAAACAGTGCGCAAATCCTTTGAGGACGAAAAAGAGTATGACGCCGACGACAATCGCGAATGCGATCCACCCCACAAGCGATATGAGCGCAGTCAGAAGTGAGTCTGTGTAAAAAGCCGCACTTGGCTCCATCAAGCCTGCCATATATGCTTCCGATATGCGCCCCTGCCCAAACCATTTTGCTCCGCGCAACAACTCCTGTGTCATCATAGCCCAATACCCCATACCGTATGGATCGGCTGAGGGGTGCAAGGCCGCCGCGAACCGCTTCCAATGATAATCGTTCATGTTGGCCGTCAATACGATCGCGAGCAAGACAACAGACGCCAGCACAAGCAGGAATCCATGGAATCTTTTTATACTAAACCAGTTCTTCCAAACGGCCGCACCGAACACCACCATACCGACAATCGCGAAGTGCAGAAACCCAGTGATGGCGCGTGCCGTGATCAAAACAAGGCCCGGAAGCACAAATGCCAGTCCGCACAGGGCGATACCGATGTATCCTTTGTTTCTCGCAGCAAAAATCGCCAGCGCGCATGCGAGCGGGAACAGCAGCGCGGCATATTGGGCGTAATACAGGCCGCGATTGAGCTCGGGTGAAAGAAAAAGAAGAACCAGCGAAAACGCGGTTATGGAAAAATAGATTGTCTTTGGATATTTGCCAAGCAGCGAGAAATCGGCCAAATACGCGATGAACATGCCCGCCATGCCGACACCGGTGAAAAAGAGCCGGACAGAGATGAGACCGACCCTGTCTTCATCGTTAAACACAAACAATCTGACGAGCAACCCGAATGTCAACAGCACCGCCGTCGCCGCAAACATCCCCCACTGTGGCTTTGGCCGGTGCGTCCTGTCGAGCTGCGCTCCGATCATCGCCGCATCGCCGGTATTCGCAATGGCCTTGTCTGTGGCCGCCTCTTCATCCAGTCCCAGCGTCATAAAAGCGTCTCGCTGGTCGACAATGTGATTTTCCATTTCTTGGTGAATTCGAGGGTGCGCTTTTTTCCACCGGATCTGCTCACACACCAGGTGCACATACGATTTGATTTTTTCATGCGGTTGCACAACGCACACCTCCCTCCATGATTCGATTCACCGCCGTTGCATACGTCGTCCATTCCGATTGCTTTTCCGAAAGCAGGCCCTTCCCCTTGCCGGTGAGCCGATAATATCTTCTCACCCGCGCGCTGTCGGCATTTTTTTCGTAGGAGCTGACCATGTCATCCCTTTCAAGACCGTGCAAAATGGGATACAGCGTGCCCGTTTTGAGACAGAATAAATCCTCCGACCGCTGCGCAAGCTCCTCAATGATCTGATATCCGTACAGATCCTTGGATTCGAGCAGTTTGAGGATCAGCATCGTCGTATGCCCCGACAGAGAATTTTTTTCGTGCGCCATCCTATAACCCCCTATAAGTAGATCATCTACATATCAGTATACGTAGATGATCTACTTATGTCAAGAGGGGTATGGAACTTTTTTACCCCCGCGGCGTCAGCCTGTCTTTTTGCGGCGCGCGCGGCGCCGTACGAAAGAGATGATCAACAGAAAAATTACAATAACAGGAAGTCCAATCGCAAGCGCCGTAACCAGCGGACTGTCGGAAACGCCGGCGGGCGCGACGGCGTCATCGGGCACATCTTGGTCCGTGCCCGCATTCAGGCCGCCGGAACCACCGCCGCCGTCCGTATTCGCGTCACTTGCCTCATTCGCCTCCGTGTCGCCGTTTCCGGCGGCATCCTCGTTCGAAGCCGGACCGCCGGCGCCGCCGCTGTCGGCGTCGGCGGGATCATCGGGAGCGCCGGCGTCGACACTGCCATCGCCGGACCCATCGCCCCCGCGGGTGACATCGGAACCGCCGCCGGGCCCACCGCTCCTACCGGAACCGACACTGTCACCGCCGGAGGCGCCGGTCGCATCGCCAGGCCCGTCACCCGCATCGCCGGTCCCGTCGCCTGCGTCGGGGCCGCCGGGCTCACTGTCGTCGGCGCCGGAACCGTCGCCGGGATCGCTCCCGTCGGACACATCGCCCTCGCCGGCGTCATCATCATCATCGTTCCCGCCGGCGCCGCCGCTGTCGGCCCCGGCGCCATTGCCCCCGCCGGAACCGGAACCGCCGCCATTGCCGGAACCGCCGCCGCTGGAACGCTCGATGACGAATGTCGTCTCCTGGAACGCGCCGGCGTGCTCGTCGACAAACCACACGCCGATCGTATAAACGCCGTTTCCCAGGCTGTCGATAAACGCGGGGAACAATTCTACCACGGCGCTGCCCTTCGAAAGGAGGCCCACCGCGGCGGCGTCCTCCGGAACGGGCATCGAGAGCACCAGGGTGTCGGGCGCCGTCGAAGGAGCCACCACAAGCGCAACGCCGTCAAACGTCACGGACGCCACTGTCTCAAAGCTGCCCTTTATCTCCACACTCACGCCGACCGTGCCCGTGGACACAATCGGTCGCATGGGGGACTGCCGAATGATGGGATGGTCGTGCACAAGCGCGGCCAGCGCGGTTTCAACCGCCAAAAGCACGCGTTCACAGGCGTCCTCAGAACCGTCTCCCGCCGCGAGGAAACTCTCGGCCGCCTCCAAGGCCTTCTCAAACGCGGCAACGGCGGCGGCGTCATAGTTCTCCACGGCGGAAATGACCGCGGGCAGCGTCACTTCAATCCCTGCTGCGCGGGCTTCGGAAAGCGCCTCCTGGGTGTCCTCACTCGCCGTCACGGACAGCACCACCTGAACCGGACACGACGTGTAGACATCCCCATACAGCGCGGCATCGGGCACAAAGGTGGCGTACGCGACAAAGCATCCGCTCTCGCGCACCAATCCGTCCAGGCCGTCGGCCTCGTGGCCGGCGGAGCCGGGCACGAGCGAAGGCTCATCCCACATAAGGCCGCCAACCAGAACATCTTGCCCAAAGGCCGCCACTCCGCTGAATTCACAATGGGCCGCGCCCAGATCGGAGGCCGAGAGAGGCTGCCCAAAGGTGATGCCGGGCACATCGGACAGGGAGACGGCCACCGGGACGGCCGGTGTGACCCCGATGCTGACCGCCGCCTCCGCGGGGAGATAGCCCGTGGGGTTCTCCCCAGTGAGATCGGCCAGCACGTCGTCATTCGGCCTAAACACCAATACGGCCCGCTGCACGCCGTTTCTGGCGGTGATGCGCATCCCCGGATTCTTCCACACCCAAGTGCCCTGCGCCGTGATATCCTCCGCGTCGGCGGGGTCGGCGTCGTCGGCGCTCACGGCGAACACCCGCCCGTCGTCGCCTATCCAAGCGTCGCCGACCGTGCCGCCATAGCCAACCGTCCCGATCGTCGGCAGCATGCCGATCTCGCTGCGCGGCGAGTAGACAATGACATCGGCCGGCACGGAAAGCGGCGCGATGCGCGGATCCTCAGGTGTGAAGAGCGCGAAGGGATGCTGAATCCCTATGCCCGCATAAGAGATGCCGGCGGCCTCCCCGCCGTTTTTCTCATCGTCCCAGGTCCAATGGCCTAAGACCGCCGTTTCGACTCCGTCATACACAAATACCACATCGCCCGTGATGGGCAGGGCGTCCAAAAGCGTCTCGGGCCGCGCGGAGTCGGACGCGAAGATCGGCGAGCCGACCGGCGCCGTGCCGCCGGCCGCCGCGGACTCCGCCGGCAGCACCGTAACCACAACCATACCCTCAAGCGTGCGGTAATTCTGCTGGAACGCAAGATCGGGCACAAACACTACCTCGCAGGCATAGCCGGCCGGATCAAGCCCGTCCGCGGCGCTCTCGGCATCGCTGCCCGGCACCGCCGCACCGACAGAAGGCGCCCACGCAAGCGTACCCGGCAGCACAAGTCCGTCTACACCAAGCGCACCGCCCGCAAGGGTCAGGGACGAGAGCCGCTGTCCAAAGACCAGCGTGCCGTCGCCGAACGGCCCGCCGCCCACGGCAATGCCGCCGTCCCAAACCGGCAAAGCCTGCTCGATCGTTGCGGTCGTCTGCTCGGGGACGTACACCAGCTCATAGCTGTCGACCTTCGCACCCACGAGGGCAAAGCCGCCAACCAGCACGACCTTGGGCTCCTCTCCGACGTCGACGGAGACGAAGCGCGCGAACGCACCCGCAAGCGACACGCCGACGGCGTTCTCGTCGCCCGGCGCCACACCCGCGAGCGCGGGCACCGCCGCAAACGCGGCGGCGTCTGTTCCGTCGTAAGCCTTGTCGGCCACCTCCACAGTTTCAATGCGCACCGGCCTTCGCGCAATGTGCAACGCAAGCGAAGCCGACGACGACGCGCTGTAGTTATCGTCAGCCGTCCGCCGCACCGAGAGCACGGCACTGCCCGCGGAACGCAGGCTCACCTCGCCGGTGGAAGCGTCCACCGCAGCCACCTCCGCGTCGCTGCTCTCCCACACAAAGGCACCCATACCCAAACCGCCCTCGGCGCCGAGTACAAACGCCGCATCACCGTAAATCTTCTCAAGCGCGCCCGTCATCGGCGCGCCTCCGGCGTCCACAATGTTCACCGCAACCTGCGCGGCCTTCACGACATACAGGGTGAGCTCGATAGGCGCCGGCGCGTCATTTCCGCTCCCGCCGCCGTCCTCCACGTACGCAAGCCCCTGCGGGTTGAGCAGCACATGAAAGCCGTACCCGCCCGCGTCGGGCGCCGGCAGGCTGTTGAGATAGGCAGAATTGAAAGTGAGCGTTTCGCCCGCAACCTGGTACGCCGCCGACGGGAGCCAATCGTCGCCGCGCTTCACCGCCGCGACGGTACTGCCCCGGAGCGCCAGCACGGCGCTCACGCCTGTATCTGAGGTCTTGGTGAACGGCGGCGGCGGCGCCGCCAGTGCGCCGTCCGTGTAGCGCACGATGCCGTCGGTGCTGATTACGCGCACATTGCCGGCTCGGTCAGTGATACGCGCATAGACAATAAAGGCTCCGTCCACGTCAAGGGTAAGCCCGTCTGCCGCCACCCAACCGGCGGCGGCCTCAGCGGCGGCCTCAGTGGCAAACGCCGCCCCACGGTCACGCACCAAGTACTCGACGCGCGCCACGCCCGAGCCGCCAACGTCGGCGCCCGTGAGCTCCGCCGCCACGTCGCCGCGGTAGAAGCGCACAAACGCAGGCGCGGCGATAAAGGCATCGAACACAAGTCCGCGCAGTCGTATCGCGCCGCTCGGCGCCACATTGTCGGCATACGCAATGGTAAACCGCACTTCTGCAAAGCCGCTGGCATAGCCGTCCGCAAACTGCAGGACGACAACATGTTCGCCCTTCGCCAGCGTATTGACGAACGCCGGAAGCAGCACTGCAACGGCACTGCGTCCGTCGGCGCCCTCAAAGAGGCTGCCCACCGCGGTGCCACCCGCCGCGGGCGGCAACGAGAGCGTCAATCCGCCTGGGTCTGCCGCCGGCGCCCACGCAAGCGCGGTGTCGTCAAGGTGTACCGATGTCACGCTCGCAAAGTCGCCCTTCGCCTCAACAAGCATCGCCTCGTCCAGATCCACAGACGTACCCGGGGGCTCCTGCCGGATGATCGGATGGTCGTGGACAAGCGCGTCGGCCGCGTCGTTCAGCGCGTCAAGCGCGCGCGCAAAGGCATCCTCGGAATCGACGCCCGCGTCAAGAAGGGCGCGGGCATCGCTCAAGGCGTCCTCAACGGCGTCGACGGCGTCCGCGCCGTAGTTCGCCAAAGCGGCCTGCACCGCGGGCAGCACCCTATCGCGCAGGTCGTCGCAGCGATCGCTCAGCGCCTGCCGGGTCGCCGCGCTCGCCGCGACGACAAGCCGCACGTCCACCGTCGCCGACGCGTAGGCGCTCCCATACAGCGCATCGTCCGGCGTAAAGGTCGCGCGCGCCACAAACAGCCCGCTCTCGCGCACCGCGCCGCCCAGCCCGTCTGCCTCATGGCCGGCGGCGCCCGGCACGAGGGAGCTGTCCTCCCACGCAAGATGGCCGCTCAGCACCTCGTCGCCAAAATTCGCGACGCCGCCAAATTCGTAGGTAGACGTACCCACGTCGGAGGCGGAAAGCGCCTGGCCCAAAATGACGGCCGGCACATCGGTCACCGCCGAGGCAAGCTCCGGCGTCACGGGCGCAACCTCAAGCTCGACCGCCCTCTCGACGGGGAGATAGCCCGTTGGAGCCGACACAGCGAAGTCGACCAAGTGCGCACCGTCAGGCGTAAACACCAACACGGCGGTCTGCCGGCCGGTCTTGGATGTGATAAGGGTATCCGGACTCTTCCAATGCCAGCCGCCAAACGCCGTGATGTCCTCATAATCGTCGGGGTCAGCGTCGTCGGCGCTCACAGCGAGCACCCGCCCGTCGTCGCCTATCGCAGCGCGGCCAACCGTACCGCCGTACGCCACCGCCCCCATCGTCGGCAGCGCTGCTACCACGCTGCGCGGCGAGTAGACGATGACGTCGGCCTCAACCGAGAGAGGCGCTATGCGCGGATCCTCCGGCACAAAGAGTGCATAAGGGTGGTGAATGCCCGCATCCGTGCTCGCGTACGCGATGTCCGCGGCGGCAGTGCCGTTGGCGTCGTCATCCCAGACCCACATACCCACAACCGCCGTCTCAACGCCGCCGTACGCAAACACCACATCGCCCGTGATGGTCGAGTCCGCCAGCGTCTCGGTCTCAGGCCGGCCGGAGTCGGAGGCAAAGATCGGCGAGCCAACCGGCGCCGGTCCTGGGGTAGTCGCATCCACCCTGCCCGCCATCTCGGGCGCCGCCTGCCGCACCGCAACCGTAACCGTGTCCGCAAGCGCGCGGTAGTTCGTCACAAACGGGTCGGCCGGCACAAACACCACGTCGTAGGCATAGCCACTGGCAAGCCCACCCGCGGCACTCTCGGCGTCGCTACCCGGTATCTGCGTCACGTCAACCGTCGGCGCCCACGTAAGGGTACCGTCCAGAGGCATCCCGCGTATGTCGCGGGCGACACCATCGAGCATGAGATTCGCAAGCCGCTGCCCATAAAACAGGGTGCCGTCACCCAAAACCCCACCGCTCACAACAGGGCCGGCCCCATCCCAAACAGGCGCGGCCTTCTCAATCGCCGCAATCGCGGCGGAAGGCACACTCACTAGCTCGTAGCTGGCTATCTTCGCACCGGCCAAAACAAAGCCGCCGACCTGCACGGTCTTGTTCGCCCCGACATCGGCCGGGTCCCCAACACCGTCTGAGACAAAGTGCGCCGAGGCGCCGGCGAGCGACACATAGATGGCCTGCTCGTCGCCCGGCGCCGCATTCACAAGCGCGGGCACCGCCGCAAACTCAGCGAAATCCGTCCCGTCATAGACCTTGTCCTTTACCGCGACAGCCTCGATGCGCACGGGGCGCCGCTCGACCTCCAGCACAAACGAGGCCACCGCCGAGACGTTGTAATTGTCGTCACTCGTCCGCTGCGCGGAGATCACCGCATGTCCCACAGAGACCACAGTCACCTCGCCGGAGGCTTCATCCACCGCAGCCACCGCCGTATTGCTGCTCGCCCACACCCAGACGCCCGCGCCGCTGCCGCCGGTGGCGCGCAGAACAAACGCGTCATCGCCGTAATCCACCACAAGCGGACCGACGACCGCATCTCCGTCCGCGTTCACAATGCTCACGGCGTCCTGCGCGGCCTTCTCGACGTCGTAGCTGACGGCCACGCTGCTGCCCTCCGAGAAGTTACCATCACCGGAGTACTCCGCGCGCAGCTCATGGCCGCCCGCGCCAAGTCCAACCGTCAGTGCGGCAACGGCTTTCCCTTCGACCGCAGTCAGCGCCACCGCGCCGCCCAAAAGTGTCTCGCCGTCAAAGAACCGCATCTCGCCCGTCGCCGTCGTGCCATTGGCACCCGGCGCCACCGTCGCGCTCAGCAGCGTGCTGTTTCCATAGACGGTCGCCGCCGGCTCGGCGGACAGTGTAAGCGCCGAGGCCGCTTTGGCCATCGAGAGGGCGACGATGATCTCCGCCGGCGCGTCGTTACCGCTCCCATTGCCGCCGCCCGTACCGTCGACAGCGCCGTCGGCCACATAGGGACGCCCTTGCGGGTTGATCTGCACGACAAAGCTGTGGCTGCCCGCCTCGGGTACCGGCAGATCGTTGAGATACGCGGCGGTGAAGCTGAGCGTCTCGTCCGTGACGCCGTACGCGACGTCCGGAGTGAGCACGTCATCGCCGCGCTTCACGCTTGCGACTGTGTTGCCGTGCAGCGCCATCACAGCGCTCACGCCGTACTCAGAAGTCTTGGTAAACGGCGCAGGCGCCGTCAGAAGACTGCCGTCCGTATAGCGCACGACACCGTCGGTGGCGATCACACGCACGTTGCCGGCGTTATCGGTCATGCGTGCGTAGATGATGTACGCGCCATCCGCGCCGAGGGAGAACTCGTCCGCCTCCGCCCAACCGACAGCGACGGCGGCCTCGGCCTCAGAGCCAAAGGCCGCGTCGCGCACCAAGTACTCGACGCGCGCCACACCTGAACCGTCCGTCTCATCACCGCCCGTCAGCATCACAGCCACGTCGCCGCGGTAAAAGCGCACGAACGCAGGAGCGGCGATAAATCTGTCAAACACAAGCCCGCGCAACCGTATCGAACCGCTCGGCGGGGCGGCGTCATAACCCACCACAGCCGTATGCGCGACCTCGGCGTTGCCCGCCGCATCCGTCGCCCAGTGGACGACCGTGTGCCAACCCGCACCGAGGGCGCTCAAGCTGACGTCCGTCTCGCCGCCCGCCACAGTGACCGTCGGCCTGCCGTCAACGCGGTAGCTGACGGAGGCGACCGTACCCAGGTCCGCACCGGTGGGGTTGGTGTCGCCGCCCGCGCGCACGTCATCATCGACGGCCGAAAGCGTGAGCAAACCGGTGGCCGTCCAGGCCCCGTCGGCCACGCCGCCGGAACCGCCGAGCGTCAGCGTGCTCACGGGGGCTGCACCGTCGGTGTAGCGCGCCGTGAGCGTGAGCGGCTCAGCCGGCATGGTAATCGTACCCGGACTGCCCTGCGGCAGCGCGACGACAGCGCCCGCGGAAGTCTGCGCCCACGCGTCGAAACGCCAGCCCGCCGCAGCGGCGGCGGCCGTAACGACAACCGCGCTGCCCGCCGCGAAGCAACCGTCGCCCGGACCGTAAGCGCCTGTGGCCATGCCGGCACCGCCCGCGCCGGGGTCGCCGCCCGCAAAGCCCACGGCCCCCTCGGAGCCGAGCAGCGTCAAAGGCCAGGTCGGCGTGATGCCCTCGACCGCGACGACGGCCTGCGCCGCCGAATCGTCGTCAAAGGCCGCCAGGACGGTATGCGCGCCCTCGGTGCGTGTCCAGTCCGCCTCAAGCGTCACAATGAGCTGATCGGCGAGGGACACGGGCGCGCCGCCATCGAAGATGAACTGCGCGGGGCCGCCGCCGCTCACACGCCAGAGCCCGGCGTCAAGCGGCGCGCCGTCGAGATAGATGTCCGCAACGCCGACGCCGATCTCTTTGCTCGTGCGCAGCCCATAGGCGGGCGCTACGTACCCGCCCCGCGCGTGGGCGGCCGGCAGTACCTGTTCGGCGTTGATATTCGTGAGGTAGTTGTGCCCCTCGCCGTCGAGGAAATACGCAAAGTCTCCGACGCTTTTCGACGCCAGCACCACCTGTCCGGCATCCACCGCCGCCACATCCCAGGTCGGCAGACCGACGAAAAGCGCGCCGCTCGCACTCACATCGAGCATCACGCGGTAGGTCCAGCCCTCCCGCTCGGTGACGCGGAACACGCCATTGACGGCGGTGGTCTCGGCCGCCTCGCCCGAGAGCACGATCGGTCCGGTATAATCGCCGTCGCCGAACCACTCCAGCGTGGCCGGATCGGTCACCGCGCGCGTGTCGTCAAAGGTAATCTGAAGGATAAGAGATGTCCAGTCATCGGGCCCCGGCAACACCCGCGCCTCCTTGAGGGCGCGCGGGATGGCAACCGGGGGGTGCGCGGTAAGCACGCCTTGCCCCGTCTGCGCGATCTGAAATGCGTAAGCGGACCCCAGATTGACGGCGACGTCGACGGCGTCGCCGGTGTGATAAGCGTACTGCGGGCTGAGCTTCAATGTGTAGACCGTCTTATCGGCGTTCACGCCCACAAAACCGCCCAGCTCCGCCTGTGCATCGGCGCGCTTGTGGGCGGCACCGCCCACGGTCACACTGTCCCAGGCAAGCGTGACGGGATAGGTGAAGGCGAGGGTAAGCGTATCGGTCAGACCGTCTGCACCCGCTGAAGAGGAGGCCGCGGCGGACACGAGCTCAGCCTTGGGATGTACGGTGAAGCTGACATCCTGGGTAGACGTCGAGCTGTTCTCGTAGGTCAGCTCTATCTGAGCGGCATGGGTTTCGGGCGCAAGGCCGGGTTTGGGCGCAATCGTCCAGTCCACGCCGGTGCCAAGCAGCGTAAAGGCGTCCGCGGCACCCGAGACAAACGTCACATTCGCTATGGTGTCGTCGCCGATCACCGTCTGCGGCGCCGCCTGGCCCGGCTCTCCGCCCACAGCATAGCCCTGCAGCGCGTCATCAAAACGGATCGCGTTGTAAGCGTGAACATAAAAGACCGCTTCGGCGCTGGCAAACTTCTCATCCGCCACCGCCTTGACGCGCAGGTAGTAAGTACCTGGCACGAGGCCGCTCACGCTCTCGCCGCCGATGGGCGTCCACGCATCCTCAGACGCCGCGCGGTATTCCATCGCCGCGTTTACATTGCTGAGCATCCCCGTCGGCGTCATGCTGGCGGGCTGTTCGACAGCAAACCCACTCGGCGCCACGGGCCGCGCGGGCACGACGAGCGCCTGCGCCGGTGAATCGACGGCGCCCAAGTCGTCATCACCGAGCGTCACGCCTGCGGAAACGCCCTTGCGCACAATCCTCAGCGTGACGCCCAGCTCACTGAACGGTATGCGATCGTAGACGCCGTCCACGTCAACGGCGTTCTCGCCGCCGTACCCGTGCGACTCGTTGGCAAAGACGTAGGTCCCACCCGGCGCAAGACCCGTAAGCCGCTCGCCGATATAATCGATAGACGCCGCGGGCATAGGCCAGGCCACGGGCGCGTACAACGCAAAGGCCATCGAAGCGGCAGAGCTGCCCTCTGGGTCACTGCCCGAGCCGCTGCCACCCGCAAAGAAGTAGCTGTGCCCGCTCGCGGCGTTGGTCCATCCGCTCACCGCGATGCTGGCCTGCGTGCCGTTTGCCCCGGTAAAGGGCGCAAATGTCACAAGCCAGGTGGCAGCGTCACTGTCACCGCCGGCGGAGATGGCGCCGCGCTGTGTGCTGGACGCGCCGCCGACCGTCACATCCACATGAGCGGCGTCAAAGCCCGTCACAGCCCGGTCAAAGACAAGCCAGACGCCCGTCGAGGCCACCCGCCCATTTTTACCGCCGTACTGCGCGGCGCTCACGAGCGCCACCGCAAGCGGCGTCACCACGCGCCGGCTCGCGTAGGCGGCCGCGTTGCCCGCCTCGTCTTTCACCACCACATTGAACCAATACGGCGTATCGGCGGCAAGCCCGCTCACGGCATACGCGGCAATGTCCGCGCTGCCGCCGGTGTTGAGCAGTGTGCCGCTCACCGCGCAGTCCTCGGGGGTGGAGATGTTGTTGGTGGTCGAGACGGAAAGGTACACAAAGTAGCGCAGCGCCGCGTCCCGCCCGGCGGGAAAGGCGTCGGTCGCCTTGCTCCAAGAAAGCGTGAGACCCGTCTCGCTGAGGTTCGCCGCCGCAAGCGTGCTGTCCGGCGTATCGTCGGCCGCACCGCCCGGCACGGGCTTGGTCGTCTCCTCGGCTACGGAAAGCGCCACCTCCGCCGGCGTCGCGGCGAGGTGGTTCGCGTCGCCGGCCCGCGTCACGGTGAGCGTGGCGCTGCCCGCCGTAAGCAGGGTAACAGTGGCCGCCGCACCGCCGCTGTCCGCGACGGGGGCCACCCCGACCGCGGTCGGGGCGCTGCTTGTCCACACATAACTGTTCGCGCCCGCTCCGCTGCCGAGCGCGAAGCCGCCCTCGACGGTGAGCGTAAAGGAGACGTCCTCGCGCGCCTTGCTCAGCGCGGTCACCGCCGCGCCGCCCTCCTTCACCATAAGCGCACCCTGGGATGCCTGGGCCACCGTATAGTCGACGAGACGCTGCGGCGCGGCCGCGGCGTAATTGTCATCGCCCGAGTAGGCCGCAAGCAGCGTATGTACACCGGCGGACAAGGTAACGGTCACACTGGCCCGCCCGCCGGTACTATGGGGCTCTACGTTGATCGGACCGCCGCCGAGCAGGTGCGCGGCGTCAACAACGCCGTCGTAGAAGTTCACGGCGCCTGTGGGCACCGCGCCGCCGCTCTCAACGTCCACACGCAAGGTCACGTTGTTTTCGCCGTAGGTCGCACCGCCCGCCTGCGCGGGGGGCACGGAAAGCGCGAGCGCCGGCACGGCCTTAAGCACCTCAACGTCAAAAGCCGTGGTCGCGGGCGCCTGGTTCGCGGTGCCCACGCCGGCGTCGTCCACATACGCCACGCCCAGCGGCCTGTAGTGCACCACAAAGTTGTGTGTGAAGCTGTCTATGCCCGCCGCGCCGGCCGAAAGCGTCTCCAAGTAGGACCCCGCCAGCGCAATGGTGCTGCCCGCGCCGCCCTCAGAGACCGTATAGGCCCCCTCCGGCAGCGGCGTAAAGGCAGGTCCCGGCAGCGTAACGGCGTCTATCACGTTGCCGTTGCGCACGACGCTCACGGTCTTGCTCTCGCTGGAGAGCTTTGTGTAGTTCACCTTGTCGGTATCAGCTGCGCTGTCCATGTAGACCACCGTGCCGTCCGAGCGGAGTACGGCCACATTGCCCGACGCGTCGGTAAGCCGCGCGTACACAAAGAACTTCTCGCCGGGCAACACGGCGACCGGCGCGGTGTAGGTCTGCCAGCCGGAGGCCGCCTGCGCGGCGCCCGCGCTCGCAAACGGCGAGGCAGCCTTGAGGTACTCAATCTTCACAAGCCCGTCGCCGTCCGTGTCGGCGGCCGTCATCGTCACATCCACCGTCTGTTTGAAGAACAGCCCAAAGGTGTCGGTGTCCAGAAACTGCGTAAAGGCATGGCCCTGGATGATGATGCTGCCCGTCGGCGGCGCCGTATCCTTATATATATCCACCTCATGCGGCGCGTTGTCCACATCATAGCCCACCCAATCGGCCAGCGTCACGTTCACCGCGCCCTCCGTCACACCGGAGACATCGAGCGTATAGAAGGCCCCCGCGCCGCTGAGCGCGCCCTTCACGGCGCGCCCCGTGCCGTCGGCGACGCTGACGGCGTCTGCGGTGAGTCCCGCGACCGGCGCGTCAAACGTCAGCGAGATACCGGTTGATGTTCTGACGCCCGACGCGCCGCCCGTCTGCGTCACGGCCGCCACATTTACCCGACGCGTTGTGTACAGCGCAAGCTCGTAGTACACCGCCGTCGCATCGTCGTCGGCCGAGACCGTCCCCAGCCAAGCCCGCGTGGGATAGTTCGCTTCGTCCGCCCAAGCCAGCGGCAGCGAATCGCTTACAACGGAAACAAAGCCGGGATCGGAGTACAGCACGGCCGCCGCAGCCCCGCCCTCTCCCGACTGCCCCACAACCACAAGGTCGCCCAGCGCAAGCGTGCTCTTGCCCGCCGGCAGCGCCGCCGAGAGCTTCGCAGGCGTGTTTGCGGCAAGCCCCTGGGCTGCCGTACTCACATCCGCCGCGGGCACAACACTGGCCACAGTAGCGACCGTCGGACGCACAACCCACTTCGCCCAATAATCGCGATGCTCAAGGATCTCATCGTTCGGGGTCATCGTCACGGTCGGTCCCGTGAGAGCGGCGTTTTCATACCAGCCCTTAAACACGTGGCTTCGGCTTGTCACAGCCCCCACCGCCGGCAGCGCCAGCGGACTTATGAGGTAACTGTGATCGTACTGCCCCGCGCGCTCGGGGTCGGTGGAAAGCGCCCAGCCCGCAGGCAGCGTCAGGTAGCTCGGCGAGACGGTCTCGCCGCCGTCGGCGATGGCATAGGTCTTCACATGCAGCGTCACCGACGGTTTGAGAGAGAGCACCCGCACCTGCGCGATGGCCGAGGCAAAGGTCGAGGCCGTGGGTGCGCGCCGCACCTCGTATCGCCCGGCCGTCACGCTGACGGAGCCCGCAACGCTCGTCCAACCACTTGTCACATCGGCGCCATTGCGGCTCGCACGGTACTGGAATGTCCCCGCAAGACTGACGGCGCCATCGGCGGTGTTGTCGTCGGAAGCGGGGGTGACGGCGGTGCCCGCCGGCGCCGCGGCCCGGCGGGCGACCGACAAAAATGCGGGCGCCGAAGCGGGGTACGGCCCGGCCGCTTTGCGCACAACCGACAGGTTGAAGTCACCCGCGTCGGCCAGTGACGTAAGCGACGCGAGGTTGCCGAGCTCAGCCCCACTGTCCGCCACCGTCACGGCATAATCAGCGGGGTTGCAGCCACTGGCAAACACCAGCGTCTCATCGGCGTAGTTGGCACGCACCACGGCAGACGCATCCGGCGTGGCCTGCGCAGTGTAGGCCGTGAGGAGCACCACGGCGGCACTCTCGTTGTGGTCGTCATCGCCCGCGGCGCGCACGCGCACCGCGTAGCTGCTCGCCGCGGCAAGCCCGCTGAAGTGATGGTGGGTGACTCCATCGGCGCCCACCGCCCCATCCCACGCGCTGAAAGCATCGCCGCCCAACTGGTAAGAGAGCTGTACGCCCTCAGGCGCGCCGGTCACCGCAAGCCCAAAACCGCTGCTCGTAAGGCCAAGCGTTTCGGCGGCAAGCCCGCTCAGGTTCCAATTCGCCTTGTTCACGGTAAAATACCCGTTGCTTCTGCAGGTATACGCGTGCTCGTCATGGGAGTAGGCGATATTTACCTGGATGGTATAACTGCCCGCGGGTATTCCGGCCACCGGCGTGACGGTCCACGCCTGACTCTGCCCCACCGCTCCGCCCGTCGCGGCGGGCACGATGACGGCACCGGGATTGTTAAGGACGAAATAGTGCGAACCCGCACCGCTTAAGGAAACCTGATCGGCGAACAAAGTAATGGACTCGGAAGCGATGTTGTTGATGGTAAGCGCGTGCGGCGCGGCGTTCATCGCACCGAAAGTAGCCGAGCCGAGGTTCAAGGCCGAGGCGTTGAGGGGCGAAGGCACCGCAGTCGCGTAGAAGGAGGCGGGCGCCTCGTCCGTCGCGGGATAGCGCAGGCCGTAATCGCCGCCCTCCCCGTCATAGAACAGATTCACACTCGATGCGTCTGGGATAAAATCCGTCCAGAGCCTGTTCTCACCCGTGTCAACGCCGCGGCTGTACTGATAAGCGCGGCCAGGTTCGAGGTTGCCTACGGTGATGCCGGCGCTCGGGTCGTCGGGTTCGACGAGCGCCGCCGTCAGCCCCTCGGGCGCCGCCGGACGTCCCGGCAGCGTGGCGGGCTCACTGTCACGGGAGGCGAAGACCGCGGCGCCCTGCGGATAACGCAGCACTACACGCTGCCCCACGGCCGCGCTCCAACCGAGCGCGGCAAAGTCCGCAAAATCGCCGGCGGCAAGCGCGGTATAGCTGGAGGATGCCTCCGTCCGCCACTGGAGCGCCGCGCCGCCGGCGACCAAACGCTCGTTTATGTAGTCAACGCTCCAAACACCCGCCCCCGCCAAGGGCGCCGTCGGACGCGCGGGCGCCGCCAGACTCAACTCAGGCTGCACGCTTTGGCCCACATAACCGTCTGTGATGGCCAGGCGGTAGAAGACCGTCGCGACGCTCGCGCCGGCGTCGTCCAACGCGTCAAAGACACTCGCCTCGCCCACGGCCACGCCGGCCTGGGTAAGTTCCAAGCACTCGGTGCCCGTCCCGCGCCGCCACACGGCGTTGTCGCCCACAAGCCACAGCGCCGCGCCGCCCGAGGCGCGCACGCGGTACTCGGTATCGGCCGGGATAAAGCCCGCCGCCCCCGCCGAGACAGCGTTGCTGCGCACGACCTCGGCGCCATAATCCACCGCAAAGGCCGACGGGTACGGATAGACGCGCACACCCTTGAGCCACGTGCCCTCCCCCACCCGGCTGACGACCTGATAGACGGCGGCTGGGTCGAGGCTTGAAAAGGTGACGGCGGCGCCGGTATACGCAAATGGTCCGGAGACGATCTCCCCGTTCGCGGGGTCCGCCAAGGCGTAATTGTAGCCCGCGCGCGTGCCGGCCGCGCGGATGACGATACCGGTGCCGCCCATCGCGCGCGTGACGTCGGCGGCCGCGAGATCAACGGCGTCGACGACGGGCGTGACAATCCTGAGCGCCGCGAGCGCGCCGTCATCACTGTAGGCGGCGACGGCGTAGTTCACTTCGGTATAATTCGCGGGACGGGAAACAAGCCAGTAATCTGTGCCCAGCGCGAGTTCTTCAAAGACCGTCGTACCGCCCGCACCGCTCTTCCATGCCGTGGACGGCAAGGCCGGCCCCGAGGTCACCGGCGCCGCACTGTCACCGGCCAGCAACGCGTACTGCACCGAAGAATTGGTGTTCTTCAGCGTGATCCGCGCCTTGTCCGCGTCATAGATCTCCACGTCGTAGGATGGCAGTACGTACGGAGCGCCCGCATAGGCGGCCTGGATCTTTACATCGCGATAGTAGCCGTCGTCGAGCACGTTGCCGGGGGACTCGTTGGTGTGCAGGCCGGTGTTGACGGCGCCCTGCGGGATGCCGACGACACGATAGGTTTTGCCGGGCACAAGATCTTTAAATGTGAGCGCGCCGCCGGCGGCGAAAGCCGTGCCGGTCTCTGCACCGTACGAGGTGTACCAGCCGCCGGCGCCGAGTGTGGCAGAGGGCTCGACGGCGACCTCGGCGGCGCCGGAGTCAACTGCGTCCGGGTCATACCAGGCTGACAGCCCCGTGAGCTCGTTTATCGACGAGCCGCGCACCTCGGCAAGCGCGTAGGCGAAGCCTGCCTTGGTGGGAGTGACAATCGAAGTCTCGCCCGTATAGGTGACATCTTGTGTGGGACTGAGATCGGTGCCGGAGGCGAAGAAGATGTTGTCGAGGACGTTGCCAGTCGCTCCCACAGGATAGATGCCCACAAATCCGAACACAGTCGTGCCCTGCCCTGCGGGAACAGTGTACGATCCCGAATAGGTTTTCCATGACGAACCGGTCGAGGCGATATAAATGTAGTACGTATGCCCGTTGTATTCCTGCGTAAAACTCTGTCCACCATAATTAGTCAGATTATTGATAGACCCCACGCCTAGCCTCGTGGCCAAAGCCTGGACGATTTTATAGAAATAGGTAGAGGAGTTTATGCCATAGGGATAGTGAAGTTCACTGGAACCATTAGCAGCACTGGCAGGGTATGTTTGCGGCAAATTAGAATCGATACCGAGTTCGCTCGGCTCATTGATAGCCGAACCAATAACGACGGCCATCACATCATTGTTTCCGGTGTCAGCGCGCCGGATATGGTCAAGCGACCACTCGTATATCTTGCCGGGAACGGTCGCCACTTCCTGATACACACTCGAAGTATTGGCGTTCGCAAGCTCTATGGCGCCGAAATTGCCCGTGTCGCCTCCGTTGTCGCCGTGTTTCACGGTTGTCTGCATTGCTGCACTTTGACCGCCTGGACGTATTCCCGTAGAGGGGCTGGCCGGTACGCGTGTCGGGTTTTCGGGTTCGGCGACCGCATCGGCATCGCTTTCGGCAGAGTACCCGAACGGTTTGAGGTTCAGAGCGAAAACCTGAAATGACTGGCGCGTATCGCCAAAATTGGCAATATTGGCTCCACTGGCATTGTAATCTGTGGTTTTCCAGTTTGGGAGTCGGCTTTGCGCGGCTATCGTATACCAACCGTTCACATTCTGGCCGCCATTGCTCCAGTAGATCGTATTCTGTCCGTTCGGCGCGTACAGGGTCGAAAAGTCCCCATTTGTGATATGGTCGGGCAGTGTCCTCGCCACCACTTTGGTAAGCGCCAACGCGCTGTCGTGGGGAACGGCCTCGCCTGGATCGTCGGTATCCCCGTCGCCGCTTAAGTCCTTGTGATTGACAACCGTGACCCAGTAATAATACCAGGTGGTGTCCTCGACTGTGGGCGTCGTGGTGGTAAGTACCGAGAAAGTGCCGCTGTCCTCAGCGTCGATGGCGACAGAGCTCTCCTTGATGGCCTGCTGCTCGTCGTCGGAGAGTACGCCGCCCGTGCCGAGCGGCTCATCGTAGCCTTCAGAGCGGTACCACTGGTAGGTGAGGTACCCCCCGTCGGTGGACGCCGCACGGACGTAGAAGCGCGCGCTGGCAGTCTGCGCGTAGGTGGAATCGGCCGGATGCCGCGTGAACTGCGGCGCCGCCGCCGGCTGCGTGTCGGCCCGGGCCTGCCGTACGCCCAGCCCCACAAACACCGTGACCAGCACCAGGATGAAGGCAAGCAGGCATACTAGCGCCATACGTACCGCTCCCGAAATGCGCAGCCTCATACCAACCCTCCCGCCATAGCAAACCAACGATTTGTGCCAATATTTTCCATCAATGCCGCCCCCGCCGGGCGACGGCCGCGCTGCCCTGTGACAGCGACGTCCATGGTTAACTTTCCCACAAAACCGCCCTTGGCGGCTCGGAAAATAGTGCATTTTTAAAATTAAGAAGTGGTGAGAATGGTGTCCAGTGATATTTTGCTCTGTCTAAGTGGGCGGAGTTTCTTGATTTTAAGAATTTCTCAAAAATTAGATTCTGTCGTATCTGCATAGACTACAGCAAATCGCGATGGCTAAGCCGCATAGAAAAATCTGCAACATTCTGCTTTATATGAACGGAATGCACGATTTTCGTCTGTGCACTCCGAATGATACCTATATTATACAGGGTTTTTTTTGCAAAATCAACCGGCTTCCCTGTTTTTCTTTTTTCAGGAATTTTTGTCTTTCCACAAAAATTTTTATGGACGCTACCAGAGCGTCCATAAAAGGCTGGCGTATTCGCGGATGAAGCCGGCGATTTTTAAATAGAGATACGGCGTTGGAGCGGAGACTGCAACGGGTATCCAGCCCTGCCGCCGCGCCAACAGGCGGGCACGGTAGAGATGAAATTCATTGGAGACGACGGCCACGCGCAACGGCCCCGCGGGCAGCAACGCGGCGGAAAATCGTATGTTCTCCTCCGTACTGGTCGAGGCTCCCTCCCTGCGGATACGCTCCGTCTCCACCCCACGGCGCACAAGATAGCGGTGCATGGCCTCCGCCTCGGAGATGCTCTCGCCCGGCCCCTGCCCGCCCGACACGATCACCGGCACTTCCGGGTGCCGGCGCAAATAGTCGGCCGCCGTCTCCAGCCGGGCCGCGAGCGCCGCAGAGGGCGTCTCTCCATGCAGCCCGGCGCCCAGCACCAGCACACAGTCCACCGGTGTATCCGGGTCGCTGTGCGCACCGGACCAGATCAGCGCCTCCACCGCAAAAAAACTCAGCAAAAGGAGCAGGAACAACCCCTGCATGACCCGGCGCGCGGCGTGAGCCAGACGGCGCCACCGGGTGCGGCGGCCCAACAGCGCGGTCAGACCGTAGACCGCGAGCGCCGCCGCGCTCAACCACAGAAGCCGCGCCAAAAACGAGAGCCCCGGAATCCATGTAAACGCCACACCGATTGCGGCAGCCGACGGCGCCCAATAGAGCGCCCACAACGAGGGGCGCTCAGAGACGCCGCCCTTTATTTTCCATTTTTTACTATTTTTATCGCGGCCGTCTCGCGGCGGCCGCCGAACGGGCCCCGCCACTGCGCATCCTCCCCTTTCGCCGCCGGTGCGGGGTTCACACCGCGCTACACCTCGCTCAGGGACAGCCACGCCTCAAGCAGGGCGTCGCGCGCTTCTGTAAGCGCGCTCTGCTCCTCAAGCAGGGCGGTCAAGACCCCGGCGTCGGTAGCGCAGCGCGCCATCTCCTCCTCAATCGCCCGCAGGCGCGCCTCCCGCTGTCCGATCTCGTTTTCCAACCCCCGCAGACGCGCCTCCCGCACCCGCTGTTCCCGACCCCGTTTGGGCACTGTGTCCGCGGGTGCGGACGTCCCAGGCACGGGCTCCGCCCGCTTCGTCCGCTCGGGTGGGGGCTGGGCGGCTCGGGCTCGGTACTCGTCGAAGGTGCCGCAAAAATCTTCCACACGGCCGTCCTCTCCGAAAACCCAGAGCCGCGTGGCAAAGCGCGCGATGAAATAGCGGTCATGCGAAATGAAGAGCAGTGTCTCTCCGTAGGCCGCCACCGCCTCCTCCATCCACTCGCGCGAGCGGATGTCCAGATGGTTCGTCGGCTCGTCGAGCAGCAACAGATTGACCTGATCTTTCATCAGCAGGCACAGCATCAGCCGGCTTTTTTCACCGCCGGAGAGACTTTCCACCTGTTTGAATACGTCGTCGCCCCGAAAATAAAAGCGCCCCAGCCGATCGCGCGCGCCCTGCGGCGTCTCGTTTTGTTCGTAAAGCAGCGTGTCCAGCAGCGTGCGCTCCGGGTGGGCAAAACGTACGGCCTGCGGCAGATACGCCTGCCGCACCGAGGGACCGCGCCAGATCTGGCCGGCGTCCAGCGCCAGTTCGCCGGCCAGCACGCGCAGCAGTGTTGTCTTGCCGGCGCCGTTGGCGCCCAAAATGCCGACGCGTTCCCCGCCGCGCACATCCAATGTGACGCCGCGAAAGAGCAGGCGACCGTACGATTTCCCGATGTCGTGCAGGCGGAGTACGTCGGCCGCCCGGAAGGCGGTCTCTCCAAACCGGACGTGGAAAGACCCCAGCGCGGCCGGCGGCCGGCCGGTCGCCTCGACCCGCTCGGCCCGCTTCTCGATGGCAAAGGCCCGGCGGTGCAGTTTGGCGTTGCCGCCGGCGTAGTCGTGCATGCGCCGAGCCGTGGCCAACAGGCGGTTCTTCTCCCGCTGTTCCCGTTCATAACGCTCCCGCTGCACCTTGACGCGCGCGGCTTTCTCCCGCGCATAATCGCTGTAACGGCCGGTGTAGCTTTCGGCCCGGCCCGCCTCCAACTCGATCACGCGCGTGGCGACGCGGTCCAGAAAATACCGGTCGTGAGAGACGACCAACAGGGTGTTTTTGTCCCGCGCCAGGTACGCCTCCAGCCATTCGACGGACTCGATGTCCAAATGGTTCGTCGGCTCGTCGAGCAGCAACAGGCCGGGATCCGTGAGAATCAGACAGGCCAGCGTCACCCGCGTCTTCTCTCCGCCGGAGAGGGTATCGAAGGCGCGGCCGTACAGGTCGTCGTCAATCTGCAGCCCCGTCCGCACGCGGGCCAGCGGCGTCTTCATGTCAAACCCGCCGCGCATCTCAAATTCGGTGGTCAGTGCCCCATAACGCGCCAGCAGCGCCGGCGTGTGGTCGCTTTGCATCTGCAGCGCCAGCCGCTCAATCTCGTCTCTCAGCGCGATGAGCGGCCGAAAGGCCGTACGCAACACATCGCCGGCCGTGTACCCGAGCGGGTAGGCCGGGATCTGCGAGAGCACGCCGACGCGCCGCCCGGCCGCCACCGACACCGTGCCCCCGTCGGCTCTCTCCTCCCCTGTGAGGATGCGCAGCAGCGTCGTCTTGCCGGCGCCGTTGGCGCCGACCAGCGCGACCTTTTCCCCGCTGTGAACCTCCATCGAGAGACCCAGCAGCACTTGATTGTCCCCATAGGCTTTGCCGAGTCCCGATACCGCGATTTCGATCATACCGCGCGCTACCGCTGCCGGATCTTCCCGAGGAAGAACAGCGCCACCGTACCCGGACCCGTATGGGATCCGATGACGGCGCCGATGTAGTTGATGATGACGCGCCCCACCCGGTACCGTTTGCAGACCTGATCCGCGACATACTGGGCGTCCGCCTCGCAATCGCTGTGGCTGATGGCGATCGCGTCAAACTCCGTGTCGTCCACATATTCCCCCATCCACTCGACCAAACGGTCCAGCGCGTGGCGGCGTCCCCGCTTCTTAGAATCCACAATCAATTTCCCCTCGTGGTTCACGTAGATCATCGGCTTGATCCCTATCAGGGTGCCCATCATAGCCGAGGCGCGCGACACGCGTCCGCCCCGATGCAGGTGCATGAGGTCGTCCACCGTGACCAGATGGTTGAGGCGCATCTTGTTCTCCTCCACCCAGGCGCGCACCTCGTCGAGCGAGCGGCCCGCACGCACTTGGCAGACCACATAGTCCATCAACAGCCCCTGCCCAAGAGAGGCGCACAGGCTGTCGATCACCACGGTGCGGCGGTCCGGATATTTCTTCGCCAGTTCTCCCGCCGCCATGCAGGCGCCCTGACAGGACCCGGACAGTCCCGAGCTGAACGCGAGATACAGGATATCCCGCCCCGACGCCAGCACCGGTTCAAACGCCCGCGTGTAGTCCTCCGGGGTAACCATCGATGTGGTCGGCATGGCTCCCTCGCGCACGGTCCGATAGAAGTCCGCGTATGTCATGCTCTGCCCGGCGTCGTCCGGCACGGTTTTGTCCCCAAAGGAAAAATAAATCGAGAGCATCGTGAGATCGTGCGCCCGATAGTAGGTGTGCGGCAGGTCGCTCCCGGAATCTGTCATCAACACATACGACATCTGGCTGTCTCTCCTCGCATGATGAAATGGGTGGTTCTGAGGGCGGCCAAACGCCGCCCTCACGGCTGCGGATGATGAAAAACAGAAATCGTCCTCTCGGGAGAGGGGGGCGGTTGGGGACGCTACGGTCTTCATTATATAGAAATTCAGGAGACCTGGCAAGCATTTCGGCACAAAAACGGGCGCCGCGAGAGAATTGCTCCCGCGGCGCCCGTTTTTGTGCCATTTTGTAAGCGCAAGCTGGGTGACGTACTGCCTTATGATTCGTACAGCGTCTTCATGCGCTCCAGGCGGGCGAACTTTTCGGCGGCGGCCTTCTCCGCGGCCGCGAACAGCGTCTCGGCTCTCTCCGGAAAGGCGCGCTGGAGAGATGCGTAGCGCACCTCGCCGCGCACAAAGTCGCCATAATTGGCGCTCGGCGCTCGGCTGTCGAGCTGGAACGGGTTCTTCCCCGCCTCCCGCAGGCGCGGGTCGAAGCGGAACATGTGCCAGTACCCGGCTTCCACCGCAGCCTTGGTCTCGGCGATGGAGTTGCCCATGCCGCCCTTCAGACCATGGTTGATGCAGGGCGCGTAGGCGATGATGAGGGACGGTCCCTTGTAGTTCTCGGCTTCTGTGATGGCCTTGATCGTCTGGTTGTAGTTCGCGCCCATCGCTATTTGCGCCACGTAGACATACCCGTAGCTGATGGCGATCTGCGCCAGATCCTTCTTCGGCTGCGTCTTACCGGCCGCGGCAAACTGGGCCACTTGGCCGATCTGAGACGCCTTCGACGCCTGACCGCCGGTGTTGGAGTAGACCTCGGTGTCAAAGACAAAGATGTTCACATCCTCGCCCGACGCGATGACGTGGTCGAGCCCGCCAAAGCCGATGTCATAGGCCCAGCCGTCGCCGCCGAAGACCCATACGGACTTCTTGACCAGCATGTCGGCGTCGATCAGCGCCTCGCGCGCCAGCCGGCAGGCGTCGCAGTCGCAGGTTTTCCCCTCCCATTCGGTGCCCGTCAGATCAATCCCGTCGCGCAGCGCGGCCAGCAGCGCCTCGGAGGCCGTCTTGGAGACCTCTCCGTCGTACAGGACATCCAACCAATCCTGGCCGGCTTTTTTCAGCTCCGGCACGCACCAATCGACGGCAATGAGCTTTCTCACCGTCTCGGCCAGCCTCTCGCGGCGCTGGCCGATGCCAAGGGCCATGCCATACCCGTACTCGGCGTTGTCCTCAAAGAGGGAGTTGGCCCAAGCCGGGCCCTTGCCCTGCTTGTTGACCGTGTAGGGCGTAGCCGGCGCGCTGCCGCCCCAGATCGACGAGCAGCCGGTGGCATTCGCGATGTACATGCGGTCGCCGAAGAGCTGGGTGATGAGACGGGCGTACGGCGTCTCGCCGCAGCCGGCGCAGGCGCCCGAGAACTCCATCAGCGGCTGCCTAAACTGGCTGCCCTTGACCGTAGTGGGGGCGAAGGCGGCGATCGTCTTTTCGGAGACCTTCTCAAAGGCATAGTCATATTGTTCCTGCACCGCCGTCTGACTCTCCAGCGGACGCATGACCAACGCCTTCTCCTTAGCCGGGCATACATTGGCGCAGGAGCCGCAACCGGTGCAGTCGAGCACGGTCGGGGTGATGGAAAAACGGTAGTTCTCGCAGCCCCGACCCGTCATCTTGACCGTCTTAAACCCCTCGGGCGCGGCGGCGGCCTCGTCGCCGTCCAACACAAAGGCGCGGATCACCGCGTGAGGACAGACATAGGCGCACTGGTTGCATTGGATACAGTTGGCCGGGATCCACTCGGGCACATCCACCGCGATGCCGCGTTTCTCGTGGGCGGCGCTTCCCTGCGGGAAGGTACCGTCCTCCGCGCCGGCGAACGCCGAAACCGGCAGTGCGTCGCCAAGCTGCGCATTGACCGGCGTCAGGATGTTTTTTACAAACCGGACGATCTCTTCCCGGTCCCCCCGAACATCTTTGTGGACGATCTCATCCTGCGCGTCTTTCCAGGAGGCGGGCACGTCGATTTTCTTCACATGTTCTATGCCGGCGTCGATCGCGGCGTGGTTCATCGCCACGACCTTTTCACCTTTCTTGCCGTAAGTG
Organism: Oscillospiraceae bacterium; assembly: GCA_031265355.1. NCBI lineage: Bacteria > Bacillati > Bacillota > Clostridia > Eubacteriales > Oscillospiraceae > Oscillospiraceae bacterium. The sequence goes on from JAISCT010000032.1 coordinate 54,735, forward strand.
GCCACCACGGCGTCCTTCATGTATTTTACGGCGTCATCGATCGGAATGATCCCCGTGAGCTTGAAGAAGGCGGCCTGCAAAATCATGTTGATGCGCCCGCCGAGACCGATTTCGCGGGCCAGGCCAATGCCGTCCACCGTGTACAGCGTGATGCCGCCCGCGGCGATGCAGCACCGCATGGAACCGGGCAGACGCGCCTCCAGCTCGTCCACATCCCAAGCGCAGTTCAGCAGGAACGTGCCGCCGGGCTTCACGTCCTCCACCATCTTGTATTTGTCGACGTAACTCGGGTTGTGGCAGGCCACGAAGTCCGCCTTCGAGACAAAATAAGTGGATTTGATCGGCTTTTCGCCGAACCGCAGGTGGGAGACGGTCACGCCGCCGGACTTTTTGGAGTCATAAGCGAAGTAGGCCTGCACTTTGAGGTCGGTGTGGTCGCCGATGATCTTGATGGAGTTTTTGTTGGCGCCCACCGTACCGTCCGCGCCGAGACCCCAGAATTTGCAGGAGACCGTGCCCTCTGGCGTCGTGTCGTGGTTCTCATCCAGCGGCAGCGACAGACCCGTCACGTCGTCACAGATGCCAATTGTGAAACTGTTCTTCGGCGCGCCGCTCTTCAAATTGGCGTAGACGGCAAAGATGTTGCTGGGCGGCGTATCTTTGGACCCGAGCCCGTAGCGGCCGCCCACCACGCGCACGCCCGCGCGGTCGGAAGCGGAGAGCGTCGTGACGACGTCGAGGTAGAGCGGCTCGCCCAGCGCGCCCGGTTCTTTCGTGCGGTCCAACACGGCGACGCTTTTGACCGTCTTCGGCAAGACGCGCAGGAACTTCTCGCTCACCCAGGGGCGGTACAGCCGCACCTTGACAAGGCCGACCTTCTCACCGCGGGCCGCCAGGAAGTCGATGGTCTCCTCGATGGTGTCACACACGCTTCCCATCGCCACGATGACCCGGTCGGCGTCGGGCGCGCCGTAGTAATTGAACAGCTTGTAGTCGGCGCCCGTCTCGGCGTTTACGGCGTCCATGTAAGCCTCCACGACAGCCGGCAGGGCGCTGTAATATGTATTGCAGGCCTCACGCGCCTGGAAGAAAATGTCAGGGTTTTGCGCCGTGCCGCGCAGTACGGGGTGGTCGGGATTTAACGCGCGGGCGTGGAACGCGTCCACGGCCTCGTGGTCGAGCATCTTGTCGAGGGTGTCGTAGTCCCACACCTCGATCTTCTGCATCTCGTGAGAGGTGCGGAAGCCGTCGAAGAAGTGCAAAAACGGCACGCGGCCCTTGATGGCCGAGAGATGGGCGACGGCGCCGAGATCCATGACCTCCTGCGGATTGGTCGCAGCCAGCATCGCAAAGCCGGTCTGACGGCAGGCCATGACGTCGGAGTGATCTCCAAAGATCGAGAGCGCATGAGAGGCCAGGGCGCGGGCCGAGCAATGGATGACGCCGGGGAGCAGTTCACCGGCGATCTTGTACATGTTGGGGATCATGAGGAGCAGGCCCTGCGAAGCCGTAAAGGTGGTGGTCAGCGCGCCGGCGGCGAGCGAACCGTGCACCGCGCCGGCGGCCCCCGCCTCCGACTGCATCTCGGCGACGCGAACTGTCTGCCCAAACACATTTTTCTGCCCCGAAGCCGCCCACTTGTCCGCGAGTTCCGCCATCACCGAAGATGGTGTGATCGGATAGATGCCCGCCACATCGGTAAATGCGTAGGCGACGTGCGCCGCCGCGGTGTTTCCGTCCATTGTTTTTTTCTTTCTTGCCATACGACGTTTTCCTCCTTGGTAGAATCTTCACACTTTTTGGGGAAATCTCATCCAAACTGATTCGCGAGGTGGGCTGCAAACGACCCAAAAACACCCCGCCCTCGGCGGGTCAGCGCGGCGCGCATGTCTGACACTCTCACTAATCTCTCATATTTTATCATCATTTTCCGGCTATGTAAACCGAAAAGCAAAAAAAAGAGAAATGTTTGAACGCATTAACAATTGTCGGTATTTTCCCGGTCAATGAGAAGGTTACGGCACATGACACAAATTTTTCTTTACTTTCATTGATCTTCCTTCTATAATAAACATACAAGTCACGACAAGTCGGAAGATGAAAGGGGACATAAGCCATGAAAAAAAGCATCTGTCTGTTGCTGGCGTTGGCGTGCCTGTTACTGTGCGCCGGCCCGGCGGCACTGGCCGCGCCCGACAAGATCCGCGTATTTCTGGACGGCGAGGAGATCATTTTCGACGTCGATCCATTCATTGAGAACGGTCGGACATTGGTCCCGGTGCGCGCCATTGCGGAGGCGCTGGGCTGCCTCGTCGACTGGTACCCCGAGTCCGACATGGCCGTGATCACTCCGGACCGCCGCGCGGGTCCCACTCTGGCAATGGCCCTGGGGGTCGACATGGCCTATGTGGACGATGAATCTGTAGCGCTCGACGTGCCCCCTCGGCTCGTGGGCGGGCGCACTTTTGTCCCGCTCCGTTTCCTGGGAGAAAGCTTCGGCCTTGGCGTCGAGTGGGACAGCGACGCGCGTTTCGTTCTGCTCTCCGACCCAGTACGCATCCCGCTTTTGGAGGGCAAGACGGCTTCGGAGTCCTTCTCTCCGCTAAACGGTCAGTTCCTTATTAATATGCCGGCGGGGACACGGGACGTCCCCCTCACGGCCACCGACGTCATGGGGCCCGCCCCGTCCAACGACAACGAAACATGGCTCATACTCTCTGCACATAACCAGACGATGGAGGTGTACGCGTCCTCGCTCCTGTGCACCAGCACGGGCGATCTCCGGGAGGACGCCCGGCTGGCCCAGTTCGACGAGAGTTATCAATACGCCGACGTCAAGACCGTCGGCGGCGGTCTCTCCTACCTCGTTTTCACGCCGCAGACGCCGGCGGTGTCGGACCAGACCCTGCTGGGCGGCGCTCTGCTCCGTTTTGCCGACAACATGCTGGCGATGGTCGCCGTGTTCGTCGACGCCAACGCCTTCACCCACCGCGAGAGCTGCGTCAATATGACATCGGCCATCCTGGACTCGATCCGAGTGGGTACATACACCCCGGACATCTCCGCGCGGACCGTCTCATTTGACGATTTCAGCATCCGTCTTGAGAATGACTACGTCTATTACAAAGAAATCGGCGCCGACTTCGACGTGGTGTACGTCCGGAAGATCGTACCCATTGGGCAGGATGCGCCGGTCTTTGGTATTTACTCGGGTCTCTATCCCTCCTTCAATCCGGACGGGCTGCCCGAAACTACCCTATCCGACACTCTTCTGGGGCAGTCCGTCAAATGGTACGGCAACCTGACAAACGGCGCCGTCGACGAGTCAACGACGCTTGAGATCATGGTCGGCCCCCTGGCCGGCGGCTCCTACAAACACGGCTTCGCCAAGCCCTTCACGCCCCAAGACTGGACAGCCATCCGACGGATGTTCCGCTCCATGAAACTGCTCACACCGGCGGCGTAACGTCGGGGACCACAACAGGCGAAACAAAACCAAGAGCAAAAGGCTCGCGAATACTTTGTGTATGCGCGAGTCTTTTGCCGTCTGAATGTTTATGGTTCAGGTGTCAGAAATCTCGCCCGCCGCCGGCCGGCGATTTATGCCGCTCTGTTTTCAAAACGTTTCACGTGTGCGCTTCTACCGGTATGAATCCAAACGCCGTTACATCGAACAGCCCCATATCGGTCAGCTTGAGCTCGGGAATAACCGCCAGCGACATAAAGCACAGCGTCATCACCGGCTCCACATCACGGCTGATCCCCAGCACATTGCGGGCCGCGTCGTGCAGATCCGTGAGCTTCCTGTCCACCCACTCACCCGTCTGGTCGCTCATGATCCCGCCAATGGGCATGGGCATGCCGTCGATCACCTTGCCTCCCTGTACCAGCACTACGCCGCCATTTTGATCCATCAACCGCTCCACCGCAAAGGCCATCTCCTCGTTGCTCACCCCCACCACGATGATGTTGTGGGAATCATGCGCCACCGACAGGGCCACCGCACCGCGCCGGATGCCGTAGCCGCGCAGCAAGCCCACCGCCACATGGCCCGTGTACTGGTGGCGCTCCACCACAGCCACCTTGGCAATATCCGCCTCCGGTACAAATATGAAGTCGCCCTCCGCGTCCCGCTTCACCACGGCGGTTTCTTTGCGGGTCACCACACTGCCCGGGTTGACGCCGATGACGTGGACCTTGTCCGACCGCAGACGCAGCTTCAGTTTGTCTATATGGAAGTCCTTCACGTGGAAACTGCCGGAGACCGGCTCGATGCTTCGGCGGACGACAGGCAGCAGATACCGGCCGTCCCGCGCCACCTCGCGGCCCTCGATGAAGACCCGGCGCACCTGGAAATCCTTCAGGTCATCCAGCAACACGATGTCGGCCCGCAGGCCCGGCGCGACGGCGCCCCGGTCATACAGACGGAAACACTCCGCCGCGTTCAGGCTGGCCATCCGGATGGCGGTGACGGCGTCCACCCCCTCCTCCACGCAGATGCGCAGATGATCGTCCAGATGGCCGCGTTCCAAAATGGTCTTGGGCTGTCGGTCGTCGCTGCACAGCAGGCAGCGGCGGCTGTTCTCCCGCGTGACGCCTTTTAACAGGCGCCGCAGATCGTGGCAAGCGGACCCCTGGCGCAGCAGTACATAGAGGCCTCGGGCAATCCGGTCTTGCATCTCCGCAACAGTGGTGCATTCGTGATCGGTGTGTATCAGCGCCGCGGCGTAGGCGTTCAGGTCCTTGCCGGACACGGCCGGGCTGTGTCCGTCTATCGGTTTACCCGCCCTGTGGGCCACCAGCAGTTTGTCCAGCACCTCATCGCGGCCGGCCACCACGCCCGGGTAGTTCATGAACTCGCCCATCCCCAAAATGCGGCTGTCTCCCATGGGCGCCTCCATGGCCGCCGCATCGACGACGGCGCCCGCGTGTTCAAACGCGGTGGCCGGCACGCAGGAGGGCAGCATGTAGCGGATATCCAGCGCCGTCTCCTCCGCGGCGGCCAACATGTAGCGGAGCCCTTCCAGGCCGCACACGTTCACAATCTCGTGCGGGTCGGCGATGATCGTAGTGCCCCCGTGGGGCGTCAACAGCCGCCCGATCTCCTCGGGGCTCACATAGGAGGATTCGATATGGATGTGGCTGTCAATGAACCCGGGCGCCGCATATTGGCCCCGGGCTTCCACCACCTGCACCCCCTCGTAGGAGTCGCCCACACCCGCGATATACCCGCCGCACAGAGCGATATCGCCCTCGGTCACGCACCCGCTGTACACGTCCACCACTTTGCTATGTTTGATCACCATATCGGCAGGCCGGCGCCCGGCCGCCACGTCGATCAACCGTTTAAGCGCTTGCTTTTCCATCTTGTCCTCCTTAAAAGGCAACCCCAAAAGATCCCGCGCTAGACAGCGCCGGATCTTTTTTCACGAATGAAATGCGCACTTGTCAATGGGCAAAATGAAAACTTCTCCAAAACACTTACCCTCGACGAGCGAGGGCGGCTCGTCGGACATCGGAGACCACCCCCACTCATGCGAACGGCGGACACACGTACGCTTGAGGTGCGTATGCCGCAAGGTGTGTTTAAATCCACATCGCTCATGCGAGCGGTGACGTCATGGCGATGGCTTGCAGGTTACTGAAAGATAATGTTTCAATCCACACCGCTCATGCGAGCGGTGACGGCGAACGCGGCGGGAATCCTGACAGGGGTGACGCCGTTTCAATCCACACCGCTCACGCGAGCGGTGACAGTCGTGTTTATGCGCAGCGAAAGCGAGATTGCCCGTTTCAATCCACACCGCTCACGCGAGCGGTGACTAGTGTACTGTATCATTGATATCCACGCATACTATTTTCCGCTAATTCTACGCTATAGGGTTGGCCCAAACTTAGGATACAAGGATATCAATCTCTTGCGTGAATCCTTAGTTCTGA
>JAISCT010000033.1 GCA_031265355.1 Oscillospiraceae bacterium
CCGGGATGGCGACCGGGACCTGGGGCGAGCAGAGCGTGGACACCAAGGGGAACACCGTGGTGAAGGTATACGACCAAGCCGGCCGCCTGAGCCAGGTGAAGCACGCGAGCCAGACGACGACATACACCTATCTGGACAACGGCGCGCTGCAGAAGGTGACGTACCCCGGCGGGGCGTACGAGGAATACACCTACTACGACGACAACAAGCTGCACACGCTCACAAACAAGAAGGCAAACGGAAGCATCATAGACGCGTACAACTACGCCTACGACGGCGCGGGCAACCGGACACAAATCCTGGACGGACACGGGACGACGACGTACACCTACGACGTGCTGAATCGTCTGCTCACCGCGACGGAACCGAACGGACGCGTGACGGCATACACCTACGACGGCTCCGGTAACCGAACCATAGAGACGGTGACGCAGAGCGGCCAGAGCACCGTTACAACCTACCAATACAACGAACAGAGTCGGCTGACGGCCACGGAGATGGAACAGCCGGACGACACCGTGCGCCTTGTGGACTTCTACTACGACAACAACGGCAACATGGTGGGCCGCACAAGCGCCCTGCTGACGGACGGCACATCCGCCGCGGTTCTGTCGCTCTCCGAGACAGAGGACGAGGCGGCTCTGTACGACTACGACGTCTGGAACAACATGGTTTCCTCCACCGTGGACGGAGAGACGACGACGCACACCTACAACGGCGACGGCCTGCGCGTGAGCAAGACGGCAAACGGCTTGACAACACGGTATGCCTACGAATATACTGAGGTTGTACTGGAACTGGACGGCAGCGGGAACCAAAAGGCACTGAACGTCCGCGGGCACAAGCTGCTGTCGCGCGTAACCTCCGCCGGTTCGTCGTGGTTTATGTACAACGGACACGGAGACGTGACGGCGCTGGTGGATGGGGCGAACACGGTACAGGCGACATACTACTACGACGCGTTCGGCGTACACAAGGAACAGACCGGCACAGCGGACAACCCCTACCGCTACAGCGGGTATACATTCGACGAAGAGAGCAGTTTGTATTATCTGAAGTCACGCTTCTACGACCCAGAACTGGCCCGGTTTATGCAGGAGGACACGTATCGGGGGAACTCCGCAGACCCGTTGAGTTTGAATTTGTACACCTATGTGAGCAACAATCCAATCCGATATTGGGATCCTACGGGACACGTTTTAACGGAAACGGATAAAGCTAATCTATCATTAGCTAATCAAACAAAGATTGAGAATGCAACGATTGCCTGGAACACGGCGAACGAAGATTACAAAAAAGCTACCACTCAGGCTCAAAAAGATGCCGCCACCAAAGCCATGGCAAACGCCAATGCGGCGGCCAATGCCATCCGAGCCTCTGCGGGTTACTCCGGCGGCACTAACGGCAGTACGGTCACTGTGAGCAGCGGCAGTACCGTGAAAGCTGTGGTTGTCACCGGTATTACAAGCTTAAACAATAAAGGCACTGTAACTACAGTGAGTGTGACCACTGGCGCTGCTTCTACTATAACCAACAGCGGTACTATTGGAACGGTAAACAACCAAGGAACGAGCATAATAAACAACACTGGTTCTATCAGGACAGTGAACAACAGCGGCACTATCGGGAGTATAAACAACGGCGGCACTATCGGGACACTGAACAATAGCGGCGCTATCGGGAGCATAAATAACAGCAGTATTATTGGCATTATCAGCAATAGCGGTACAATCGGGAGCGTAATGAATAGCGGCACCGTCAGAACGACAAACAACAGCGGCACGATTATCCGCATAAATAGCACCAATGGTGGTACTGTTGGCATAATCCAAAATAGCAATATGATCAGCAATATAATGTTGTCGAAAAACACTACCATCAGAAACGAAGGCTCAATTAAAAGCATTGTTACAGGTATAGGCACCACTGCCAAAGTATACAACACTGGCTTGATCAACAGCATTGCGGTTGGTGGAGATGGAATTCTCGATGGCGATAATGCTGGATTTGTAGAGAAAGCGACTTGCGGTCCTCGCAGTAAAGCCACGATTCAATGGGATAACAGCTCAGCGGAAACTTTGCTCTTGATGCAGAATCAATTTATCTTGGACCATCTTGTAACAACTGCGGATCGCAATGCAGGTGTTGCTGTTTCAAGAATAAACGGAATGCTGTATAAAGATTTCACAAATCCTATAGACAAAGCTTTAATAAATGCAGAGCCAGAATTCAAAAAACATCGGTTAGACTTTGGTTGGTTCAAAGATCAAGTCAATCATGGAAAACCTTGGGATATTAAAGTGCCCGAAAGTTGGAATAAAACTATTGCAGATGATACCTTCCCCGGTAGATATGATACAAAAATAGTGGTGGACGGAGCGCTCAGAACTCCCGAAGAATTAGGTAATATGACATATGGATATTTAGGCACAGCGGCAGGATTTCGACAATGGGTTTTACTTGCCGGTGGTGATTATGCGGATGGTGGAATTTGGGGTGTAATCACAAGTTCAGACTCCGCGACAGACAAAGAATTTATAAAATTAGGTGTCCAGTGGTATAAAAACAAATAGTGGGGTGTAATAATTGAAAATATTTGTTAAAGTAACACTTATTATTTTAGCACTTATCGCTTTAATCTTAATCGCAGTGGTGATATTCTTGCGCATTCTGTTTCCAGCACCGCTTTCAAAAGAAGCAACAGAAAAAGATTTTGTAAAAAATCAAGATAATATTTCATTAGTTACTCGCTACTTGATTAATTGTAAAGATAGCATATATATTCCTGTTGCCGATTCAAAAGAAGTTGCCAATATTGAAGACTCGCAAGTCGTTAACGCAATAGAAATATTGTTTAGCAAAGGCTATAGTGTAATTTCTAAGGATAAGAATACCATTCAGTTTCAGCGTTCTACAAGATTTATGGACTTTGGAAGTGGAATCGTCTATTCCATTGATGGCAGTGAACCGCAGTTGCCATTTCTCACAAAATTGGATTCATTGTCAGATCCGAATTGGTATTATTATGAAGCGGATTTTAACGAATTTAAGAAGAGGGAACAATCGCAGTAGATGGATCGCCGCAACACCTGTGCTTTGCACATTGCTCATGACTTTTGATTATGGTGTGCCTTGTTGCAGTGGTTTTTTCGAGACCAGCGGAGCGGTTGAGGATGTGAAGAGCAACGGACGCATCTTACGATCTGAACGGGAACAAACTATCGAAGACGGATTGGCGCGGGAATAAGTATGAATACGTGTACGACGAACGGGACCGGCTAGTGGAGAAACGGGATCCGTTTAAGAACAGATTATGTACTCAACCTGGATTTCAACCTGGACTTTTACAGCAAAAATTAATCTTTCAGTTTGAGTTATTCAGCAAGGAAGGTCTGAGTTTCAATGAAAAAAGTGTGGAAAAAGATGGGACACATCTTATACAGTTCCCTGGCGATTTTGCTCTTTCTGGCCCTGTGGGAGGTGTTGGGGCGGACGGGCGTGTTGGTCAATCCGCTGTTTTTGCCTCCGTTCACCGGGGTGCTGGCCGCCCTCGTCAAAGAGACGGCCAGCGGGGCGCTGTGGCGGCATGCGGCCATCAGTTTGCAGCGATCCCTGCTGGGGTTTGGCCTGGGGTTGGTGGTCGCCATCCCGCTGGGGCTGGCGATCGGCTGGGTCAAGAAGTTCGGGCGGTTTTTAAACCCGTTGCTGCAGCTTTTCCGCAATATGCCCGTGCTGGCGCTGCTGCCCGTGTTTGTCATGTTTTTCGGCATCGGCGAGGTTTCCAAGGTGGTGGTCATCTTCTGGGGCGTGCTCTGGGCGGTGCTGCTGAACACGGTCTCCGGCGTGCGAAGCGTGGACCCTCAGCTCATCAAGGCGTCCCGATCGATGGGGACGAAGCCGATCCGGCTGTTCGCCAGTGTGATTTTGCCGGCCGCGCTCCCACATATCTTCACGGGCACGCGGATCAGCGCGACGAACTCAATTGTCATCCTGATCGCGGCGGAGATGATCGCCGCGAACCGAGGTCTTGGGTACGCGCTCTATTTCTACCAAGCCAACATGAAGGTACCGGAGATGTTTGCGTATATTGTCGTGATGGCCGTGATGGGTGTGCTGCTCAACTACTCCCTGGAGGCCCTTGAGCGGCGCAGCTTCCGATGGCGCGACGAGGCGGGCACCACGGCGGCCGAACCGGCGGCCTGAAAAGGCGACCGGAAAAGAGCGGGCACAGGTTGACCGGAAGACCGGAAACCGACACCTTTGATTGGGGTGTCGGTTTTTGTTTTTATGGTTCAGGTGTCAGAAGTGCGCCTGACGGCGGGCGAGGCTTTTGACACCCAAACCATTCACAGGTCGGCGCCGCGGGAAAGCGGCGCAAAAATTATGAAGGAGGCGACAGAAATGGAAAAAACAGGGAAATATAGGAGAGGCGGGGTGAGGTTGCCGTGTCTGTGTTTGGCTGCCTGTCTACTGCTGGCGCTGACGGCATGCGCGACCGGTGCGCCGGCGCCGACCAGGAATGGTGCGGCGGACAAGACGACAACACAGACGCCGCCGGCGGCCGGCCGGTCGGCGGAGACGGGGGATACCGGCGGCGCGCCGGCGGAAAAGACGCCTTTTACGCTCCGCGTCGTTACACAGACGGGCTTCAACGAGATCAACGTGGCGGACGAGCTGGGTTTCTTTTGGGAAGAGGGCATTGAGCTCGAATACATCGGCGCGCTGGCCAAGGGCGTCACGGAGTTTCAGCTCATCGAACAGGGCGAGCTCGACGCCTTCACGACCGTACACCCGCCGACCATCGCGCAGGCGCGGCTGGCGGGCATCCAAACCAAGGCGGTGGCGCCCGGCATGGTGGACAACGAGGAATACCCGCATGTGCGCTACCTTGTGAAGGTGGACAGTCCGATCCAATCGCTGGAGGAGGCGGTCGGCAAAAAGGTGTCCATCACCAGCATCGCGCCCTGCTCGGACGGGTATGTGAAGTACTATCTGCAGAGCAAGGGGCTGGATCCCGAACAGGTGGAATTTGTGACATTGAGCACGCCCGGCCAGCAGGAGCAGTCTCTGGTGCAGGGGCTCGTCGACATCACGACGTCCCACCCGCCCTTCGCCGGCCCGGTGGTGGCGAGCGGCGAGGCGCGCGAGATTTTGAACACATGGGAGATCTTCCAAAGCCCGGGGGCGGGGCTCTCGACGCGCGGTTTCTCAGAGGCGTTCATCGCGGAGCACCCGGACGTGGTGCAGGGCTTTGTGAACGCGATGTACCGAGCGCGGCGCTGGATCAACGAACATTTTGACGAGGCCAAAGGCATCGTCGCGAAGTATCTGGACCTCGCCCCGGAGGACCTCAGTTCCTTCTATTACGACGGGAACAAGAACATCACGCCGGCCTATGTCGACAAGTGGTTTGAGATCTCGGAGACGATAGGACTCTGGAACTCTGGCGACGTGCAGCCGGAGGATGTCTATACGAACGACTTTGTACCGAAGGACGCGCCCGCGTCCGACGCCGCGATCACCTGGAACGGCTGACCGGCGAGTCGGGGCGGACCTGGCCGCGTTGCCGGGCCGACGCGGCCAGGTCTGCCCCGGCGCGCGGCAAAAATTGTTGTCTATAAAACGGTAGCAGAGAAACAGAACGTGTTGGGGAAACTGGCCCACTCCAGCAAACAGGATAAGGTTCTAAAGCGCCAGGACAATCAGAAGGTCGATCTGCTTGTGTACAACAGGGATGTGGAGGAGCAGCAGGCGGTGGAGGATCTGCAAGAAGACGGGTCATGGTGGACTATGTGCAGTTAGACTACGAGGTGTTCATGTCCTGCTGACGGACAGCACATCCGCCGCAGTCCTATCGCTCTCCGAGACAGAGGACGAGGCGGCTCTGTATGACTACGACGTGTGGAACAACATGATCTCCTCCACGGTGGACGGAGAGACGACGACGTATGTATACAACGGCGACAGCCTGCGCGTGAGCAAGACGGCAAACGACTTGACAACACGGTATGCCTACGAATATACTGAGGTTGTACTGGAACTGGACGGCAGCGGAAACCAAAAGGCGATGAACGTCCGCGGGCACAAGCTGCTGTCGCGCGTGACCTCCGCCGGTTCGTCGTGGTTTATGTACAACGGCCATGGAGACGTGACGGCGCTGGTGGACGGGGCGAACACGGTCCAGGCGACATACTACTACGACGCGTTCGGCGTGCACAGGGAGCAGACCGGCACAGCGGACAACCCATACCGCTACAGCGGGTACACATTTGCAGGAAGAGAGCGGTTTGTACTATCTGAGGTCATGCTTCTACGACCCGGAATTGGCCCGCTTCATGCAGGAGGATACATATTGGACAAATAAAGCGCTGAAGATGAATCAACTGAGCCCTGGGAATGAATGGTATAGGGATGAAGAATATTTAAGTTTGGCGGAAAGCCAAATGGAATGGGAACTGGGGAAAGGTTCCATACAAATGAACAACGGGATGAAGACGGAGTTCAATCAACTGTAAAATGAGGTTGGGATGGGAATGATTATACTATGAAGAGCAATTTAAAGCAATCTTTCTTAGCAGCTTTTCAAATTCTTGATGAAGTATTTGATGATACAAGAAATGAACAACTTGGCAACCTGCTTAGTGAGATGAATCCGTATTTATTTGCGGATTTGATGTCGGCTGACCCCGCCATTTGGAACGAATGGATTGATTGTGCGAAAAAAATAAATAAGGACGAAGTTTATAGTAGTGACGAAGTTTTTGAAACACTCAATATATTCCTGGAATTAAATAGTGAACAATATTACTATGACATGGATTTGCTTTTATGCTTAATCAACGATAAAATAACAAATGGAAGATGGGAGCGAATTTTTAAAAAGGCATTAACTATTTCATAGTATAAGGACGTAGAGGGATTCGGTCGAGTAAAATCCGCGCTTCACAACACGAAAGTCCTTGCAGAGCCAGACATGCAGTTTTCCGCATCCGACTCTTCGGCCGTTCTTCATATACGCATCAATCAGTCTTTGACTGTCAATGACAGCCACGTATCTCCCCTTTTTCGTCAGATGAAACGAATTTTTTCGAGTCTTTCCGATTCCTCCTACTACTCCATCCGGCCAGAAACTGTATCTCCATATAATGGGGCCATACACGGCGCACATCAGATGACGAATGACGGTCGCTTCAAAAACACACCGGATGGGGTACTGCCTCTGTGATTGACTTCGGATTGACTAAACCTTTTCGTTTGAAAACAATCTTAGTCAATCAAAAATCCAGTAACTACGCCGTTTTATGGTTTTTAATTGGTTTTGGATTGACTTGACGATTGACTAAAAAATCATTTTGCAGGATTCTTGTAGTCAATCGTCAATACCCAATAACCGGTTCGCTGATTGCCGTCGGCGCGTTCAATTATGCCGCCCTGCCTCATGTTGGTCAGGATATTTCTCACCTTATTCTCTTTCTGCTTTGCGTCAAGGACGTCGGAGAGCTTACTGAACAGCAGCTTAATAAAATCGCTTTTCCTGCCCCGCTGGTACTGACACAGATAGTTGATTATCAGTTGTGTGTAATAGTCGTCGTCCATTGCCTTGTTCTTGATGTACTGCGCCCGCTCATTTACGATATCGGCAATCCCTGCCGATACAAACACATTTGGCCTTTTGCCCTCGATAACGCCGAGCTTTTGAAGCTGTTTGTACTGTTCTGTTTCAAGCGGGATGCACTTCTGCACGCAGTCAAGCAGGAAAATCGTTTCCATATCCAAATCATCACGCCCGAACAACAAGCGCGTGTAGTTTTCGTCAAGCACTTTGCCGTAGACCCTGACGGCGACTTCCTTCGGCTTGGTCAAGTCGTAGTCCGGCATAGGGAAATAGCGCTGGCGCTGTATGTTGAACATCATTCTGATCCCCATTTGCTTGGTGTCAATCATATTGAAGTTCATCATCGCGTCCGCCAGCAACTGGTTCAGGTAATACGGCGCTGTGTAGCCGGGCTTCAGCACCTCGCGGATGTCGCCGGGCAGGAACGTGCCCGCATTGGAGATGACGACTGTATCCTCGAACTCGTCAAGGTAGATTCTGCGTCCGGCGGTATAGTCTTGATGCGCAATGCAGTTGTTCAGAAGCTCACGGAGCAGCTTTGCGTCGTATTGCTTGGTTTCTTTGGGAAACAGGGTCATCTGGTTCGGCATATAGCGGTAGGTCAGGTTGCGAATCTTCTCATAAACCTTATCGACCACAGTGATAAACGGAATGCGAAATTCTTCATAGTCCTTGTCCGCGCCGCTCTCGCTGTACAGCCGCCACATCACGCGGGGCGACCAGTCAAGCAGATAGTCAAAATCGGGATTACCGAGCAGCACCATTGCGGCGTTGGTCAACTTGCCGCCGATGGTGAGTTTCAGCTTGGTGAGGAACTGCTCATCGGTGAGATGGTCTATCTCTGAGCCTGTGTGCTCGTTCTTTTCCTTGAACTGTTCCCGTGCTATGCGGATGGCCTCGGCGTCCAAGTGCTGAATGCCGGAACCGTCTATCAACTGTTTTGACCAGTCGCGGCGGGCCTGCCCGCGCAAACGCCCCAGTTCCTCCGGCGACAACGCTCCAAGGGACTCGCCCTCGCGCCCGTACCAATGCCCTTTCCAAGCGGTAGGCACATTGGGGACGGCGGCGGGGATTTTGAACATCACGATACGGCGGTTTTCCTTATCATAGACCTCGAATATGTCAATGAAGGTGATTCTGTCTGTGGTATTGTCGGCAATCTCGTGTTTCAGGCTCTCTAATCCCTGCTTGTCGCGGTAGTCGCTGCCCTCTATCCTGCGGGTCTTATTGTGGACACCGAAAACAAGCCAGCCATATTGCAAACCTTTCAGATTCGCCTCATTGCTGATGGCGGAAAAGTATTGGCCGATAGTATCTTGCTTGTAGTCATTGCTCGCCTGTTTGAACTCTATGACCTCATTTTCCCAGTTGGCGATGAGTCCGCGCAGGGTCTGGAGCAAATCAGCGTTCAGGTCAATATCCCTCATTCCTCATCGCCCCCTTCCGCAGCGCCACTCAAGCTCATACGGTATTTTATTCTGCATTGGCCTGCCAATGGTCAACTGCTCCGCAAATTCTTCCGCGAGCCGCAGTCGCATTTCTTTTGCCCGCGCATTGTCCATCATGAGCCTTTCAGGGTCGGCAAATATCTCAATAATCTCCCGCCTTGGCGTTTTCGCCGTGCCAACCAACAAGCGGCAATAACGCTTGCGACTACATTGAAGCATACCACAAGCGTTAGCAAATGTCGAGATATTTTTTGCGATCAATTCCATAATCCTACGGAGATTGAAGTGAAATTTGACGGACTTATAAAACTAAATCTTGAGCCTGCTAATTTGGACGATACCTGCGAAGTGCATGACGTATCCTTCTTTTTCGAAAGCGGTATGTTTCATTGGGGGGACTCGAAATATTTTGAAAGCCAGCGAGACAAATATTTAGGAACTTGTGTGCAGGCAGAAGCAGCAAAGTAGTTTTTCTATCTATATGAATTGCGAATCGCCTGCACTGCAACGAGCTTTGGCTGTAGATTGAAACAGCTAAAGCAATGCTTTAAGTAATAAAGGTGCCTGTATGTTGGCTTTATGTGCCATCAGACGATTGAAAAGGAAATCGAGGCGATTGCTGTTCGGGACTGTAAAAAAGACGAAATACCGCCGAAAATCCACGACCTTTCTGTGGCGCCGCAAGGCTTGCGGCGGTTTTGTGCTGTCAAACGCGGGGAGGGAAAAGTATCCTCTTGCCAAAGGCGAAGTCATGTGGTATGCTATAGTCTGGGGGAGGAGTTGACGATATATCGCGCAACAAAAGCCCGAAGAGAGGTACGAGAAGAGGGAATCAGAAAAAATGTTTTCGGTTTTGAATCGGAAAGAACTGTATTGCACTTTTTCGCGCGAAGAATATGTCAAAGTCAGGGATTTGTTGGGGATACACAAGATCCACCACTATGTGACGACCGACGACCACCATCATCCGGTGGCCTACGCCGCCGGTGCGGAGGATGTCCACGCCCCGATGGGCGCGTTTGGGGAGAATCCGTCGGTGCCGCAGGAGTACAGGATCTTTGTGCCCCGCAAGGAGTACGCGCTCGCGCAGAGTCTGCTCGCGCTGACACCGCTCCGGTGAGGCGCCCGGCGCCGCTTGACGACTGAGACAAAAATTGTGGACCGACAAAGGAGCCGTGTCACACGAAGCGTGTGATGCGGTTTCTTTGTCGTGGACGGACACCTCCGTCATGATATGTAGCGGGACAAATGCCCCGTCGGTGCCCTGTTACTCGAAATCTTCGCGAAAAACATGGTTGAAGTTGTAAAACATTCATGATATGATAAAAAATAATAGGATGCTTACGCACTTCTGATACCTGAACCATCGATCGCCTGTTTGCGGCGGGCGAGGCTTTTGACACTTGAACCATCAATACAGGAGGAATCGGCATGAAGTGTCCGTATTGCAGCTTCCAGGAGAGCCGCGTCATCGATTCCAGGCCGACGGACGAGGGCGGGAGCATTCGGCGGCGCCGGGAGTGCTCTCATTGCGGCAAACGATTCACCACCTACGAGAACATCGAGAGCCTGCCGTTGATCGTGATCAAAAAGGACGGCTCCCGTCAGTCCTATGACCGCAACAAGCTCCTCAGCGGCGTCCTGCGGGCCTGCGAGAAGCGGCCGGTGAGCCTGCAGCAGATGGAAGCCCTGGTCGGCGAGGTGGAGCAGGTGTTGCAAAACAACTTGGAGCGCGAGGTCACTACATCACAGATCGGCGAACTCGTTATGGAGCGGCTGAGAAGACTGGACGAGGTCGCCTACGTGCGGTTTGCCTCCGTGTATCGCCAGTTCGCCGACATCAAGACCTTCCTGACGGAGGTCAACAAGCTGCTGATGGAACGACCGTGATTGTGAGAGGCGCCCCGTCACAGCACCGTCTCCAAACTGGGGCGGTGACCGCGGATCAGGGCGCGTAGCTGCGCCGCTACCACGGCGCTGTCCGCCAAATACTGCGCGCGGGCGGCCATGGCGGCCTCCGTGTACAGCCGGTATAGGCCCGCGTTGATTGCCTCAATGTCGGCGGCGGGGTAGAGCGCCTCAAACAGCCCGATCCGCGTTTCCCACAGCGATAGGGCGGCTTGCATGGTCTCACGCGCCTCGGCCCGGCGCTCCGCGCCGACGGACTGTGCGCCGCTCTCAAGCAGCGTCAGCAGTTGGCCGACGTCCGCCTCCGCGCGCGCGCTGACCCACAGCCCGGCGCCGATGAGCCCGGCCAGCAGTACGCAGGTCAGTAAGATCGGTTTCATCATTCCGGCTCCTTCACTTCGGCTCCTTCGGCAGGCAGTAGACGCGGTTTTGTTCGTCCACGATCAACAAAAACACATCTCGCACGTCCGTCAGCCCGTTTCGTCTCAGCGCGTCGGCCAGAAACGACGGCGAGAAATTTCGCAGCGCGCAGTTCTCGCGCAGCAGCGCGCCGTCGTTCACCAGAATAACAGGCAGACCCTGGGCGGACGTGGCGGCGCCGACGTCGCGGCGGGTGGCCGGCTGGTACACCGGGTAGAGGATCGTGCTCAGCGTCCCGTTGGTCTCTAAAATGGCGTACTGCACCGTCGAGAGGTCCGTGATGTTTTTGGCGCGCAGGGCCTCAATGAGTTCGTCGGTGGTCATCCGATTTTTGCGCAGTTCACGCTGAAGAATGCGCCCGTCCTTCATCAAAATGCTCGGTTTGCCGCACAGCAGCGCGCGAAACCGCAAACTGGCGACCAGGGCGCCCGAGACGACCAGTGAGAGGCACAGCAGCGTGGCGATGGGGACCAGCCCAAACACAAGCGGGCTGCCCAAGTCCTGCATCGGCACGGCGGCGAGTTCCGACATCAGCAGGGTCACGACAAGTTCGGACGGCTCCAGTTCGCCGATCTGCCGTTTGCCCATCAGGCGAAGGGCGGCGATGATGACGACATAGAGGATGACGGTGCGTAAAACGGCCACAAGCAAAGAAAAACACCACCGGTTTTGGCAGATAACAGTTTTTGGAGTGCGGGATTTTCCGAGGGTTCTGTGTGAGGCGCGGGGCAGACGGGCGGACCGCTTGCCGACAACCTTTCGATGACACAGCCTACTCGGTACTATGGGCGGAAATCGTTTGGATTATGCGTGCGGCTCGCCGCCGGCTTGCTTTTTGGCCGGCAATCGGTTATACTAGGTGCGTCGTAATAATGTGGGTTGCACCTGCAACCCACAACCCAAATTCTTGTTTTTGTTGCCGCTTCGCGGCAACAGCCTACTAGGGGACAATGGAAACACAAAACAGAGTAGGGGCCGGCGCGTCAAGTGTCGGGCGGACGGGGAGTTGCCGCTCGAACGAAGGGAGTCTTCCTGCGGTGCCGGTTCCGCATCCCGCTGTTGCCATGAAGTTTCATGCGCAAGAGCACACGGCCGGGGTGAACCCGGCGCCGCACCACGGGGCGGGCGGGCGTCAGGCGCATGGAGATCGGGACGACGGACTTAAACGCTTCTTAAAACGGGGCGCGATCTCTTGGGCCGTGCAGCGCCGGCCGTGCCCGTGACACACGGGAAGGAGAGGTCGCTTTTGTTGTCATTTTGGAGACTTCATGGGGTGTTTGCCCCCAGGAAACTGGCCCAGATGGGCTTGTTTGTCGCACTGACGGCGCTGTTTAGCCTTCTGTCGGTCTATGTGACGGAGAGTTTCCGCCTGGTGAGCTTTGTCTACCTGCCGGGCGCGCTGGGCTCCATGCTGTACGGTCCGTGGGCGGGGCTTGTTATGGGCTTCGCGGGGGACTTTGTCGCCTACATTGTCAAACCCATGGGGCCGTATTTTTTTGGGTATGCGCTCAGCGCGATGCTGCAAAATTTTATCTACGCGGTCTTTTTGTACCGGCGCGGGCCGTCGCTGTGGCGGGTGGCCGCGGCGCAGGCGCTCGTGGCGGTCTTTGTTTCGGTCGGACTCGGCTTCTTGTGGCTGCGGCTTCTGTACGGCGCCACGGCGGCGGAGTTCTTCTCTGGCGCGCGGATCGTCAGGACGCTTATCCAGTACCCCGTCGATGTGGCGCTGCTTTACGGCGCGTGCCGCCTACTGGCGCGCACCGGGCTGGCGGAGAAGGCCGGGGCGGGGGCCGGGCTGTAGTCGGGGCCGAAATGGGAGACGGGGAGAGGCCATGCAGGAAAACCCTTTTGACAAGCCGCTGCGTTTTTTGAAAGGCGTGGGAGAAAAGCGCGCCCAGCTCTTTGCCAAACTAGGTCTCGCGACGGTGCGCGACTTGCTGACGCATTTCCCGCGCGACTACGAGGACCGCACGGCGGTGCGCACGATCGCCCGGCTCGTGCCGGGGGAAGCGGCCTGCGTCGTCGCAATGGTGGCCGAGCCGCTGCGCCATGTCCGCGTGCGCGCCGGTCTGGAATATGTCCGCACGCGGGTGGTGGACGAGCGGCGTGGGCTGTCGCTGGTCTTTTTTAACGCACCCTACGTGAAGGACGCCCTGCGCGAGGGCGAGACCTATGTCTTCTTTGGAAAGATCGAAGAGGGCCGGCGGGAGATGCAAAACCCCGTCTTCGAGCCCATCGGGCGCGCCGGGCAGCTCACCGGGCGCATCCTGCCGGTGTACCGCCTGTGCGCGGGGCTCTCCCGCGGGCAGGTGCTCTCCGCCGTTCGGCAGGCCCTGGACGAGGTGCGCGAGCATTGGACGGAGACCTTGCCCGACCCCATGCGGGCGCGTTACGGGCTCTGTTATATCCGTTATGCGTACGAAAACATCCACTTCCCGGCCTCCTTGGAGGACCGGGAAGTGGCCAGAACCCGGCTGGTGTTTGAGGAATTGCTGACGCTCTCCCTCGGACTTCGCCGGCTGAAACAGCAGGTCGCGCACGCGGCGGGCGCCGTTATGTCGCCGTGTGGAATGGAAGAATTTTACAAATCTATCCCCTTCGCGCCGACGGCGGCGCAGCGGCGCACCGTCGAAGAGATACTCGCCGATATGGCCTCCGGCCGCCCGATGAGCCGGCTGGTGCAGGGAGACGTGGGTTCCGGCAAGACGATGGTGGCCGCGGCCTGCGCGGCGGTCGCCGTGAAAAACGGATATCAGGCGGCCCTGATGGCGCCTACAGAGCTCCTGGCGGAGCAGCACCACAGGACATGGCGGCCGCTGCTCGCACCGCTCGGCGTCGAGACGCTGCTTCTGACCGGCCGCCTGACGCCCGCCCAGAAGCGGGACATCCGGCGGATCCTCCGGAGCGAACTGCCGCTCTTTGTCATCGGCACGCACGCGCTGCTCTCGGAGGGCGTGGATTTCGGACGGCTGGGGCTGGTCATCGCGGACGAGCAGCACCGCTTCGGGGTGGCCCAGCGGAGCCGCCTGACGGAGAAGGGCGACGCGCCCCACCTGCTTGTCATGTCGGCGACGCCGATCCCGCGGACATTGGCGCTCATCATCTACGGAGACCTGAACGTCTCCGTCCTCGACGAGAAACCGCCCGGGCGGCAGAGGGTCGACACCTTCACGGTGGACGAGAGCTTTCGTCCGCGCATCGAAAACTTTGTTCGCCGGTTGGTGTCGGAGGGGCGTCAGGTGTACATTGTATGCCCGTTTGTCGAGGAAAGCGGCGGCGCGGAGGGCCCGCGCGCGGTGGAGGCGTACGCCGAGACATTGCGCGGGCAGGTCTATCCGGCGCTGCGGGTGGGTCTTGTGCACGGCAAGATGCCGCCCGCCCGGCGGGAGGCGGCGATGCGCGCGTTTGTGGAGGGCGCGCTCGACATCTTGGTGGCCACGACGGTCATCGAGGTGGGCGTCGACGTGCCGAACGCCGCGCTCATGGTGGTGGAAAATGCCGAGCGCTTCGGACTCTCGCAGCTCCACCAGCTCCGCGGCCGTGTGGGCCGCGGGCGGCATAAATCTTACTGCGTGTTGTTTTCCGAGGCGCTCACTGAGGCGACGCGCGCACGGCTGGCCATTATGGCGAAGACGGACGACGGCTTTGCCATCGCCGAGCGGGATTTGGCGCTGCGCGGTCCCGGCGATTTCTTCGGCCACCGGCAGCATGGGCTGCCCAGCCTGAAGGTGGCCGACCTTGCCACCGACATGACGGTGTTGTCTCTGGCGGCCGAGGCTGCTGGACAGCTTTTGGAAGAGGACGCCGCGCTGTCGCAGTGCCCCGCCCTGCGTGCGGCGGTCGACCGCCTGCTGACCGGACAGATCGCCGTCTAACGTGGGTTGCACCTGCAACAAACAACCTAAATTCTTGTTTTTTGTTGCCGCTTCGCGGCAACAAAAAACTGACGGACGCTCACGGGAGCTGCTCGGTCAGATAGTCGCCCAGCACGGCGGCAAACTGCCGGGCCGCGGCCAGTGCTTCGGGCAGGGTGTTGCCGCTGGCGCCCACCTCCAGGAGCAGCGCGCCGGGCGCGGCGTGCTGGTTAAAGCGCTCCCGGCGCAGGTTGATGGGGCGCATGAGGCCGGGGGCGTGCGCGTCGGCCGCTTTTTGCAGGTGTGCGGCCAGCGACAGATTCTGTTTCCAGTTCGGGTGGGTGAGGCCCGCGCCGTCGGTGCCGACGACCAGCATGAGCTGAGCCATTTTTTCCCCCGCCACGGTGACGACGGTTTTGCAGGTGACGTCGTCCGACGTGACGATCGAGTCCCGGTGTACGTCGAGGATCACAAGGAGAGACGGGTGCTCCGTCTTCGCCTTGGTGACGGCCTCCAGCGAGCGTCCGTAGGAGCCCGTGTAGCTGGGGAAGTCGTAGATCTCCCGGTCGTGGAGAACAGACAGGCCCCGGGCCGTGAGCGCGCCGGCAATCTCGTCGCCCACGCGCACCACGTTGTACCGGCGGTCCTCCGTGCGTTCCACGTCGCTGGGCGTATAAAGGTTCTGCGGGTCGGGGCAGTAGGCCTCGCTGCCGTGGGTGTGCACGATCAGCACCTGCGGCTTGCCGCGCACCAGCGGAAGCGAGGGGGTCTGCGCAAGGAGGGCTTCCATGTCAACGGACAGGCCGCTCTCGTTTTTTACATAGACCCCTTGGGCCGTGTCATAGCCCTCCGTACCGGCGGGCCGGAGGGTGATCTCCCGAATGTGGGCGGTTTCCGGCGCGGGGCCGGCTGGGGTTTCCGGCGCGGTCGGGCCGGTCGGCGTGATTTTCGGCGTGTCCGCCGGCGTCGTCTCCGGCGCGGTGTGCCTGCCGGGGGTCGGGGCCGCCGTGGGGGCGGCCGGCGCCGGGGTCTCCGGTAAGACGACCGGCAAAGCATCGACGCCGGCCGGCGTCGCTTGGTATGACAGCGCACGGACCGACAGCAGCGCCGACGGCTCCGCCAGCAGGGTGAGCAGGTCCGGCGGCGCGGCGGAAAATCGCCCGGTTTCGAAGCCCAATGCGGCTGCGGCAAAGGCGGGAGCCTGCCCGGCGCGGGTCAGCAGGGCGTCCAGCGACGCGCCCGCCCGAGAGACGAAGAACAGTCGCAGCAGCAGCGCGGCCGTCAGGATACGCAGGATTCGCCGGAGAGGGGACAGAGAAAAGCCCGTCCGCCGCCCGGCCGCTCGTGTCGTCGCCATAGGACTCCCTCCGGTTCGTTCAAAATTGGAATATTATAGAATTTTTATCATGCAAGGCCGGCCGCCGTGTCAGGGCCGACGGTCGTTTACACAGTCTATGTGCCGTCTCGTCCCGCTATGCCGGCGCGCGGACTGTTCGGCATATAAAGAGGGGGTTTGTGCGTGTCGATCGAACGGGCCCTGCAGGGTGTCCTGATGATTCTCGTCCTCGTCGGGACGGGGGTGCTGATGGCGCGCCTTGGCTATCTCACGGAGGAACTGGAGACGTCGCTGTCCCGTCTCACCATCCATTTCTCCGTCCCCGCGATGCTCTTCGGCAGTACTGTCTCCCATATCTCAGGGGCGTTTTTGCGGCGGGCCGGGTGGCTATTGCTGATCCCGCTCGTCTGCATGCTGCTGGGGTACGGGCTCGGGTTTGTGCTGCGCCTTCTGTGCCGCATTCCGCGCGGCGATACGGGCGTGTTCCTCGTCATGTTCGCGCTGTCCAATTCGATTTTTATTGGCCTGCCGGTGGCGCTGGAGATCTTCGGTGAGTCGGCCATGCCCTATGTCGTCGCCTATTTCCCGTTCAACACGACAATTTTCTGGACATTGGGTAACCTCGGTATCGCCGCCGACGGCGGACGGCGGCCCGCTTCGGTGGGGGCGACGATCCGGCAGATTTTCTCGCCGCCCTTCTTCGGTTTCCTTGCCGGGTTCGCCGTGGCGCTGACGGGGCTCACGCTCCCGCCGTTTTTGACGCAGGCTGTCACCTATCTCGGGAACCTCACGGTCCCGGTGACGTTGTTGACGACGGGTGCAGTGCTCTCGCGCATGGGCCGCGCGTCGCTGCATCTCGGCCGCGCCGGCTGGCTGACCCTCTTTGGCCGGCTCGTGCTCATGCCCGGCGTCACGATGGCCGCCTGCCTGCTTTGCGGCGCGCCGCCCATGATGACCGGCGTGTTCACGATGATTGCCGCCATGCCGGTCATGAACCAGTGCGTCATCATGGCGCGGCTGCACGGCGCCAACCACCGCCTGGCCGCCCAAATGTTGACGGTGTCCACGCTGTTTTCGCTGGCGGGGATCCCGCTGTGGGTCCTGGTGCTGCAGTGGCTGACCTGAGACCTGCCGTGACGTCCCACCCGCTTGGGTGGGGTATTTTTATTTTTGAGAAATGCCGCGCGGGTGGGCCGGCCCTGGCGGGGGCTATGTTTGGACGAAACAACAAATTCATTGCCCGCAATTGGGAAATAAATTGACATAAATTTTAAAGAGGGATATAATAAAATACAGAGAAGTGTACGCAAAGAATTCAGAAGAATCAGAGAAGAATTGGGGACCTTTCGTCATATCCGCCGGGTGCGGCGGCATGAAGAGGTGCCCGGTGAAAAGAAGCGAAGGAGAAATCACCGATGAAGAGGAAACTGAGTCTGCTGCTCTCCCTGTTGCTGACGATATCACTCGTTTTCCCGGGCGCGGCGCAGGCACTGGCCGCGCGTCGTCCGAGCGGACGTCCCGCCGGCGCGGCTGTGGTGCTGCCGGATCTGTCCAATCTCAAGCAGCTGCCGCGAACGACGAATCGGGGGCGGGTCCCGCCCGACAAGAGGGGTCAGCGTCTTGTCGTCTCGCGGCACGGCAGTGCGCTCGGCTGCATCACGCCCCAACTCTCGGCCGACCTGACGGAGAGCCCCCTTGCCGCCCCCGCCGCCCCTGGTCTGGCGAGCGCGCTGCGTTTGCAGAGCGCGAATGCGGACGACCCGGATATCGGAGATACGAAGGATTTCTATCTCGATGTGGACTCCGACTACAACCGGCCGAAGAAGACGGGCGAGCTCATCGCCATTGGAGAGCACTGCTACATATACGTCATTCAAGACGCCGCCGTTTTTGAGAACAACAGGGACCTCGCATGCGAGAACGCGGCGTACATCGCCGAGACATTTGATGAACAGATCTACCCCATGATGACGGACGAGGAGCGGGAGACCTATTTTGGGCAGCCGCGGGATGTGGATGGGAACGGCAAGCTGACCATCCTCTACTACGACATCAGCCCCGCCAGCACAGGCGGGTATTTCTGGGGCGGGGATTTCGCTGCGCCCGGCGGGAGCGGGGACTATCGAAATTCGAATTATGCGGACATCGTATATTTGCAGAGCGTATATCTGACCACCGGCCTTACTGTCGGATTGGGGACGCTCACGCACGAGTTTCAGCATGTAATCAACTACTCGGAGTACGCCGCGCACTACGCCACGCGGGCCATGGCGGACGACTGGCTCGACGAGGGTCTCTCCGAGCTGGCGCGGGAATTCTACGAGGGCGGGCTGGACACCAGCCGCATCCCCTACACCTGGGTCAGCAGCCAGATCGTAGGGCCCGGTCTGACACCGGGGTCCGGGTATATCAATTGGAATGGGACTCTCGGCAACTACGCCGCCGCCTCGCTGCTGCTCCACCAGTACTACTACCAGCAGAGCGGGCATGATCCCATCCGCGCGCTGGTGACGGACGGACGGGCGGCGAACCAGTATGTCAATTCTTATGTGGAGCACTACAAAGACACCGCCCTGCCGGACTTCAAGTCGCTGTTTCGCCAGCACGCTCTGCTGATGACTGTGGACAGCTATTATGAGACCGAGAGCGGCGTATACGACTACGACTTCCGGGGGCTGGACGTGTGGGGGACGATGGCCACGAACGCCAGCGCCTGGCCGACCACGACGGGGCTGGGGTCGATAGTCCGGCTACCGCTGCAGATCTCCAGTGGTTATTACAGCAACGGGCCGTACCGCTACCACGTCCGGCTGTTCCAGGCGCCGGCCGATGTATCCCATGTGAGCATCACCATCGGGAGCCCGGGCAGCGGCGAGTACTTTGTGGTCACGCCCTACAACGCGGCCAACATCGACACCCAGCAGGAATTCATCGCTGTGAACAAGATGGCGGCGCAGCTCGGCACGGAATCGGCCACCACGGTGACCGTCGGCAGCGGCAACCTATTCGCGGTGGTCGGCGTCGCCTACGCCTCCGCCATTTCCGCGACGGCACGGGCCACCGAGACCACGCCGCCCGCCGAACCGACACTGCAGAGTATCGCGATCACGGCGCCGGCGAATAAGCTGATTTACACAGTGGGCGACGCGCTGGATCTGACGGGACTTGCGGTGACGGGGACGTACTCCAACGGGACGACGAAGGCGGAGACAATCACGACAGCCAACGTGACGGGCTTCGACAGCAGCGCGGCGACAGCGTCGCAGACGCTGACGATCACAGTGAGTGGCAAGACGGCGACGTACACGATTGAGATTGTTGAGCCGACGCTGCAAAGCATCGCGATCACGGCGTCGGCGAATAAGCTGATTTACACAGTGGGCGACGTGCTGGATCTGACGGGCCTTGTGGTGACGGGAACATACTCCAACGGGACGACGAAGGCGGAGGCAATCACAACAGCCAACGTGACGGGATTCAACAGCAGCGCGTCGACAGCGTCGCAGACGCTGACGATCACAGTGAGCGGCAAGACGACGACGTACACGATTCAAATCGTCGAGCCGACGCTGCAAAGCATCGCGATCACGGCGCCGGCGAATAAGCTGATTTACACAGTGGGCGACGCGCTGGATCTGACGGGGCTCGTGGTGATGGGAACATATTCCAACGGGACGACGAAGGCGGAGGCAATTACGACAGCCAATGTGACGGGGTTCAACAGCAGCGCGTCGACAGCGTCGCAGACGCTGACGATCACAGTGAGCGGCAAGACGGCGACATACGTGATTCAAATCGTCGAGCCGACGCTGCAAAGCATCGCGATCACGGCGCCGGCGAACAAGCTAATTTACACAGTGGGCGACGCGCTGGATCTGACGGGGCTTGTGGTGACGGGGACATACTCCAACGGGACGACGAAGGCGGAGACAATCACGACAGCCAACGTGACGGGCTTCAACAGCAGCGCGGCGGCGGCGTCGCAGACGCTGACGATCACAGTGAGCGGCAAGACGGCGACATACGTGATTCAAATCGTCGAACCGACGCTGCAGAGCATCGCGATCACGGCGCCGGCGAACAGGCTGATTTACACAGTGGGCGATGCGCTGGATCTGACGGGGCTTGTGGTGACGGGAACATACTCCAACGGGACGACGAAGGCGGAAGCAATCACAACAGCCAACGTGACGGGATTCAACAGCAGCGCGGCGACAGCGTCGCAGACGCTGACGATCACAGTGAGCGGCAAGACGGCGACGTACACGATTCAAATCGTCGAACCGACGCTGCAAAGCATCGCGATCACGGCGCCGGCGAACAAGCTGATTTACACAGTGGGCGACGCGCTGGATCTGACGGGACTTGCGGTGACGGGGACGTACTCCAATGGGACGACGAAGGCGGAGACAATCACAACAGCCAACGTGACGGGTTTCGACAGCCACGCGGCGACAGCGTCGCAGACGCTGACGATCACAGTGAGCGGCAAGACGACGACGTACACGATTGAGGTTGTTGATGAGCCAGCGCCGCCGCCGGGGCAGGGACGCTTCACGGTCACGGCGGACAAGGCGGCCAAGATGGTTAGGATCGAGGGCGCCGGCTACGCCCCCGGACAGACGCTGACGCTGTGGATGGCGTATGACAGAGAACCCACACGGCAGGACAACGATTACGCCGCGCAGGTCACGGCGAACGGCCAGGGCCTGGTGGACTTCGTCCTGCCGGAGGAGGCCGTGCGGGATCAGCCTTGGCTCGGCGGCCATGTCTTCCAGGTGGCTCTGGATGGGGATGTGCAGTCGTCTGAGATGCTGCTTGCAACCCAGGTCAGGGCGCACTCCTCCGCGCGCGTCTCCCTTCGCATCAAAGGCAAGGCCATTCTGCACTTTGCGATTGACGGTGTCCTTTACGAGTTCGTCTCTAGCAATCCGACCATCGTAAAAGTGGATCAGAAAGGCGTGCTTACGGGTGTCAGAGGCGGTACAACCATCGTCACTCTGCGCGCTACAGACGGCAGCGATCTCATGCACTTGGTTGTGATCAGCGTCTCGTAAAGTATAAATACCCCGGCGGAGACGATGGTAAATGTAAAATATTGGAAAATCACGCCAGAGGAGAGGGCCTTGCTCTCTCCTCTGGCGTTTCGATTCGAGGATGCAAGTGTTGAAATGCCTCCGAAAGCGCCGGCAGACTGCGAAAGCTCACAGTTTCCTTCGCAGTCTGTCGGCGAGATAGAGGAGCGGCGGGAGACCGAAGGCGAGGAGACCGTCGCCCCAGGGCAGGAGAACGGTGGCCAGCGCCCGCAGGTCCGTGCTGCCGAGGGGGATGACCAGCGCGCCCAAAAATAGAAGGACATGGAGTGGGATCGCCAGCGGCCTCAGATTGGTACGCCCTGTGACGGCGCCAAGGAGAGACATGGCGGTCAGAGAGGTGAGCGCGAGGTGTAGAAAGTCACACAGACTCCAAAGAGAAAGAACAAACGGCGCGAGCCGCGCCGTACCGCCCGGGCCGGACAGACTCCCGGCCGCCGCCGGGAAAGGCTCCGGCATACGGGCCGCCAGTGCCGCGCCGAATACTTGGTAGCTGAACAGAAGGAGTAGAGCCGTCGCGCCCGCACAAAGGAGCAGCGGCGGTACGCTTCGCCGCCCTGTATTGGTGCGGTCGTCCACCTGCCCGGAGAGGAAGTTTGTGAGGACGGCAAAGCCAAACAGCGCCGCGAGCGGCCATGCGCCCTGCAGAAGCCGCGTTGCATCCGCCGGTTCCGCAGGCAGGAACGGCATGAGCCGCGCGCTGGGCAGCGCCGGGAGCCACAGGAGCAGGAGCCCCACCGAGACCAGCAGCAGACAGAGCACGCCGGCGCGGCTGAGTACACTCAGCCGGCCGCGGGCGGCCCGAAGGGTGACGAGCAGCAGAAGCAGCATGAGGCCGGCGGGGTGGGTGCGCGGAAACAGGAGCTCGACGCCGCGCGCGCCATGGAGCCGCAGCACCAGCGCGCCGCGCAGCAGACACCAGAGCGCGGCAAGCCCCAGAAAAGCGCGCCCGGCCACGGGACCCAGCGCCGAGAGGACGATCCGGTCCAGCGGCGCGTCGGGGTGCCGGCGATACAGAGCCTGCAGAAGAAACAGCGCGCCCAAGGCGGGCAGCACGGCCGGCAGCGGCGCCAGCCAGCCCGCGACGCCAGCCCGTTCGGCCGTCAGAGCGGCAAAGAGACCGCCGGCCTGGGGGAGCAGCGAAAACAGACTCAGGGCCGTGAGCTGCCGCGCCGTGATCATGTCCGGTTTCAAAAAATTCCCATCCTCCACGCCACACCAAATCAAACGCGTATAGTCCGCCTTGCCCGTCTCAGTTGACGACCGTCGTCACACAGATCTCCACCGGCAGTCCGGCAAATACGGCGTCCCAATCCCGCGTCCCCCGTTGCCCATGTTCCGTCAGATAGTCCACGCCCAAAGCCTGCGCCCGCGCGAAGGCCGCCCGCAGGCGCTGCGCGACCCAGACATTTTGGGCCCGCAGCAGCGCTTGCGTCTCTGCCGGGCGCGCTGTGTCCGACATCGTCTGGGGCGTGAAGCGCTCGCTTTCCAAGGTTACCTCCAGCCGTAGGACTGTGATCTGGCCGTCGGGGCGCCGGTGCAGGCGCCGGCGGACTGTGTGGTCGCGCAGACGCAGCGCCGCCGTGCCGCCGCCGGGCGCGGGAAACTCCAGGGTGTCTGGCGTCCGGCGGCCGGACGCTAGCAGGTTCACCACCCAGCTGTCCTCCGGGCTGAGCTTGGCCGTGAGTCGGCCGTCGAGAAGGACGGCATAGCCGGCGAAGACCGGGCCGGCGCCGCCGGACGGGAGAGGGGCGGCGCGCAGGAGAGGGGCCAGCAGCGGCGCGTGCGCGGCCAGTCGCCCGGCCGCCTCGCCGAGGCTCGGCGCCACGGCGGGCGACGACAGGAACCGGTCCGCCTCCATCGAGGCCAGCGCTTCCGCCGAATCAGCGCCGCCGATGCCCGTGAGCAGCGCGTGTGCGGTGGCGTCCTCCACGAGATAGAGGGCGGCGCCGCAGTGCGCGTCCGGCGCGCGGGTCAGAAAGTCGAAGTGGATGCCGAGACCGTCCCGCGCGGCCGTCTCCCCGAACAGATAATACTCGGTGTGCCCCAGAAATAGATAGCGCGTCTCGTACGCCTGCGCCTCCTGAATCGCCCGCGCGAGGGTGTCCGCCGTCCATGTCAGGACGGACGGCCCCTCGCCGGAGCCCCCGATCCGGCCGCTGAAGGTCACGGTGACGCGTCCGTCCGCCTCTCCTTTGTCGATGCCTACGACGCGAACAAGCTCATAGTCGCAGAGGCGGCGCGTGTAGGGCAGCGCCGTGCGGCCGTCGCAGCCCGTAAAGACGGTGATGAACGCCGCCAACAGGGCCGCCGCCCGGACCAGACGACCCCGCGGTCCCGCGGCCGTCCCGGGGGCGCGTCTTCGCCGGCTCATCGCTGGTTGCGCCGGTTGAGGGGGTCCAGCGCGTGGGAACGCTCCTTGACGAGCCACAGCGGCGGGCGCAGTATGCGCACGATGGCGTCCCGGTGGCAGCCCAGGGCGAAGGAGGTGAGGTAGGGTACGCCAAAGCTGGACAGACCGGCCATGTGGTGGATCAAAAAAAGTCCGACGGCGGACAGCCCCGGCAGCCCGGCGACCCGGGCGCCCAGAACGAAGAGAAAACGGAAGCACCGCACGGCCAGCGAGAAGTCGTAACTCGGCATGACGAAACCGCAGATGCCGGTCAGCGCGATGACGATGATGACGTCGGGCGAGGCGATGCCCGCCGCCACGGCCGCCTCGCCGATGACGAGTCCGCCGACGATGGAGACCGTCTGCCCCACCGCCTTGGGCAGGCGCAGCCCGGCCTCGATCAGCAGTTCGAAGATCACCAGCATCGTGATGACCTCGATCAGCGAGGAGAAAGGAACGGCGCGCTTGGTGGCGATGATGGCGGCGGCGAGCTGCGGGGGCAGAACCTCCACATGGAAGGTGACGACGGCCAGATAGAGACCCGGCAGCGTGAGCGTCAGCACGAAGGCGATGTGGCGGAACACCGTAATCAGGGAGGCGACCAAGTAATTGTGTGCGTAGTCCTCCGGCGCCTTCATCAACTGTGCGAAGGTGATCGGCAGCAGGTAGGCAAACGGGAGACCGTCCACGAGCAGGCCCACTTGCCCAGCCAGCAGGCCGCTGCACAGACGGTCCGCGCGTTCGGTGGAGAGCACCTGCGGGAACAGGGTGTACCGGTTGTCGGCGATGTATTCCTCCACATCACAGGCCGTGAGGACGCCGTCCACGTCGATTGCGTCGACGCGCCGGGCCAGCGCCTGGACCAGCGCGGGGTTCGTCAGCCCTTCCAGGTAGAGGAGAGACAGCGCCGTGCGCGTCTGCCGGCCGGCCACGCTCTCGCGGCACCGCAGATCCGGGGTCTTGATGCGCCTGCGCACCAGCGCCGTGTTGATGCGCAGGCTCTCGACCAAGCCGTCCTTCGCGCCCTTGAGTACGTTCTCTCCCGTGGGTTCCGAGATGCCGCGGGTGGGGAACGCCCGGGCTTCGAATGTGACGACGGTGTCGGCTCCGTCGACAAACACGGCGCAAGCCCCCGCCACGAGGTCGCCGGCCACATCGTCCGCCGTCGTCCGCACCTGGCAGACGGCGCTGGGGACGCCGCCGTTTTGAAGCAGCGCCATCAGTTCGGCGCGGCGGCGGCAGTGCCGGAGCCGGGGGTGGGTGGAGAGAGGACGCAGGATCTCTTCGGAGATCCAACGCCCGTTTGTGAGGCCATCCAAAGACAGCACGGTGACCAGAAATCCCCGCCCGCCGCCGACACGCACCTCGCGCCGTTGAAGGTCCGAGCTGCCGCCGAAGGCCTTTGTCAGCCCCGCCGGCGTCGGCGGTTCGGTCAGGTGCGGCACACGCCGCGGGTGGTAGGGCGTCTTTGGCCGCAATGCCTGTCTCAGCCGGGCAAACATCCGCATGGCCTCCCTTCAAAAAAGATGAATACCATAAAATGTAAATTTAAAACAAGGGTGGATGGGGCTTGACAAACCGATACGAATGCCGTATAATGAAAAAAATTCAATATGGCTATGAAACCGTTGAAGTGGAGATAAAAACAACTGTGCACTCACAGAGAGCCGGGGGGGTGGAATCCGGCAGGACGCAGGTTGTGCGGGCGGAGTTTGCGGGCCATCGGCCGCGCCGCCCCGAAATGGACCACGGAGGGCGCGGTCAAAGGCTTCGGCTGAGTATTCCGCGACGTGAGGGCATACGTGAGTTGCCGGGAATATGTTGGTATTCCGCAGAGTGTGGGGCTTGTCCCCCGAAGCAAGGTGGCACCGCGGGTTGTTTTTTCAGCCCGTCCTTGACAGTTTTGTCAGGGACGGGCTTTTTTATGTGCCGAAACGGCCGGCTCGTCCCGCGCCCGGCCCGGATGCCGGGCGGAGCAAAATCGAAAGACCGCTGTCCGCAGGAGAGACGGCGGGAGAAAGGGGCGATGTTTGATGTATACGCCGGACAAAGCGCAGGCGGCGGTTCTCGCCGAGGGATATCGGTCGATTCCGGTCTGTCGGACGCTGGACGGGTGTACGCGGACGCCGGTGGAGATCTTTCAGGTTCTCAAACACCTGAGCCGGCAGTGCTACATCCTTGAGAGCCTGGAGGACCCGCAGGCCAAAGGGCGCTATACCTTTCTGGGGTATGACCCCAAACTGGAGATCACCTGTCAAGACGGGGCGCTGCGGATCCGAAACGGTTCCGAGATCCGCCTCTCGACCCGGGATCCGGGCGCGGCCGTCCAGCAGGTGATCGAGGAGAACCGGTGTCCGCGTCTGCCGGACCTGCCGCCGTTTTCGGGCGGGCTCGTCGGGTATTTTTCCTACGATTACCTCAAGTACGCGGAGCCCTCGCTGCGGCAGGGCGCCGAGGACCAGGAGAATTTCAAGGACGTGGACCTCATGCTGTTCGATAAAGTGATCGCTTACGACCACCTCAAGCGCCGGCTCCAGCTGATCATCCAGGTGAAGACCGATGCGTTGGAAGAAAATTATAATCGGGCGGTCAGCGAGATCGAGTACATGTCGTGGCTGATCGAACACGGGCAAGCGGCGGAGATGCCGCCGCTGCGTCTGCTGTCGCCGCTACGCGCGCTCTTCGACCGGGACCGCTACTGCGCGATGGTGGAGCGGGCCAAGGCGCACATCCGGGAGGGGGATATCTTTCAGGTCGTGCTGTCGAACCGGATGGAGGCGGAGGTGTCGGGCAGCCTGTTTGACACCTATCGGGCGCTACGCACAATCAATCCGTCCCCCTATATGTTCTACTTCAGCAGCGACGATATCGAGATTGCGGGCGCCTCGCCGGAGACGCTGGTGAGACTCCGGGAGCGGGACGTGTATACCTTTCCGCTGGCGGGCACCCGGCCGCGGGGGCGGACGGAGGCGGAGGACCGCGCGCTGGAGCAGGAACTGCTGGCCGACCCAAAGGAACTGGCGGAACACAACATGCTGGTTGACTTGGGGCGCAACGACATCGGGCGGATCAGCGAATTTGGCTCTGTCGACGTGGAGGAATATCTGGGGATCGAGCGCTTTTCCCATGTGATGCACATCGGTTCCACCGTGCGGGGGACGCTCCGTGCGGACAGGACTGCGCTGGACGCGATAGGAGCACTGCTGCCGGCCGGCACGCTCTCGGGCGCGCCGAAACTCCGGGCCTGCGAGATCATCCGCGCACTGGAGGGCAACAAGCGGGGCCTGTACGGCGGCGCCATCGGTTATCTCGGCTTCACCGGCGACATGGACACATGCATCGCCATCCGCATCGCGTTCAAGAAAAACGGGAAGGTCTTCATCCGCTCCGGCGCGGGCATCGTCGCGGACAGCGTGCCGGAGAACGAATTTGAGGAGTGCAACAAGAAGATGCGGGCGGTGATAAACGCGCTGTCGCTCGCGGAAGGGGGGTATGAGGCGTGACGCTGCTCATCGACAATTACGATAGCTTTTCTTACAATTTATACCAAATGATCGGCGCACTGGACCCCGACGTCCGGGTGGTGCGCAACGACGCGCTGACAGCCGGGGAGATCGGGGCGCTGCACCCGGCGCGGATCGTGCTCTCGCCGGGGCCGGGCCGTCCGGAGGACGCCGGTGTGTGCGTGGAGACGGTCCGCAGCCTGGCCGGGCAGATTCCGATTTTGGGGGTGTGCCTGGGGCATCAGGCGATCTGCGTGGCCTTTGGGGCTGTCGTCTCTTACGCGAAGACGCTGATGCACGGCAAGGCCTCTCGCATCACGCTGGCGGAGGACTGCCCGCTGTTTTGCGGATTGCCTCCCGTCATCGAGGGGGGGCGGTACCACTCGCTGGCCGCGCGGTCAGAGACGCTGCCGGCGGCGCTGCGTACCGCCGCGTACGCCGACGACGGAGAGGTGATGGCGGTGTGGCGCCCAAACTGCGAGGTGTACGGCCTGCAGTTTCATCCGGAGTCCATTCTGACGCCCGAGGGGCGGGCCATTTTGGCCAATTTTATCGAGAGGAGACGATCCGTGTGATCCAGGAGGCAATTCGCAAGGCGGCGGCCCGGGAGAATCTTCCCTACGAGATGGCGGAAGCCGTGATGGATGAAATCATGGGGGGCCGGGCGAGCGGCATTCAAATGGCGGCGTTTTTGACCGCGATGGCGCTCAAAGGAGAGACGATTGAGGAGATCACCGCCTCGGCGGCGGGGATGCGCAAACATTGCATCCGTCTGCTGCACGACATGGACGTGCTGGAGATCGTCGGGACAGGGGGCGACCACTCGAACTCCTTCAACATCTCGACGACTTCGGCGCTCGTCGTGTCCGCCGCGGGGGTCCCTGTGGCCAAACACGGCAACCGCGCGGCCTCCAGCCGCTCCGGTGCGGCTGACCTGCTGGAGGCGCTGGGCGTCGACATCACGGCGCCGCCGGAGACGAGTCTGCTGCTGCTGCGGCGCATCCGCCTGTGTTTCTTGTTTGCGCAGAACTATCACATCGCGATGAAGTATGTGGCGCCGGTCCGCCGTGAGCTCGGCATCCGCACGCTGTTTAACATTTTGGGGCCGCTTGTAAACCCCGCGGGCGCCAACCGGGAGCTGCTCGGGGTGTATGAGGAGGAGCTCGTGGAACCGATGGCGCGGGTGCTTTCGAACCTCGGCGTGACGGACGCGCTCGTCGTGCACGGGCAGGACGGGCTGGATGAGATCTCGCTCAGCGCGCCCACCAGCGTCTGCGAGGTCCGCGGCGGCATCTTCCGGTCGTATGTCATACGGTCCGA
Source organism: Oscillospiraceae bacterium (assembly GCA_031265355.1). NCBI lineage: Bacteria > Bacillati > Bacillota > Clostridia > Eubacteriales > Oscillospiraceae > Oscillospiraceae bacterium. The sequence continues at coordinate 28,890 of JAISCT010000033.1, forward strand.
GGATTTTGGCCTGCCGCGGTGTCGCAAGGAGGACCTCGTCGGCGGGACGCCGGCGGACAACGCGGAGATCACGCGGGCGATTCTCAGGGGCGAGCGGGGGCCGAAGCGGAACGCGGTCGTGCTGAATTCGGCGGCCGCCCTCTTCCTCGCGCGGCCCGCGCTGTCGATTCGGGCGGCCGTCGCCCTTGCCGAAGAGGTGATCGACAGCGGGCGGGCGCTGGCGCAGCTTGAGCGCTTCATCACGCTGTCAAACGGCGTGCCGTCGGCGGAAGCGGACAGGGCGGCGGTCCGATGAGTACGATCTTGGACAAAATCGCGGCCGACGCGCGCGCGCGCGTGGCCCGGGCCAAGGAGGCAGACCCGCCCGGCGCGCTGGCGGCTCGGGCGCAGGCGTCGCCGGCGCCCCCCAAGGGGTTTCCGTTCGAGCGGGCGCTGGCCGCGCCGGGGTTGTCGTTCATCTGCGAGGTGAAGCGGGCTTCGCCGTCGAAGGGCGTCATCGACGAGGTCTTCCCTTACCGGGAGATTGCCCGAGAGTACGAACGGGCGGGCGCGGCCGCGCTGTCGGTACTGACGGAGCCGACCCGTTTTGGCGGCCGGGACCACCACCTGCGCGAGATCGCCGCCGATGTCGCGTGCCCCGTGCTGCGCAAGGATTTTGTCGTGGATGACTACCAGATCTGCGAGGCCCGGCTGCTCGGCGCGTCCGCCGTGCTGCTCATCGCCGCGCTGCTGGACGAGGCGTTGCTGCGGGCGTATCTCGCATGTGCGCATGGCCTTGGGCTCTCCGCGCTGGTGGAGGCGCGCACCGAGGCGGAAGTGGACGGCGCCGTGCGCGCGGGCGCGCGCGTTGTCGGCGTAAACAACCGGGACCTCAAGACCTTCGAGGTGGACTTTGCGACCGCCGCGCGGCTGCGCGGACGGGTACCGACGGGGGTGCTCTTTGTCGCGGAGAGCGGGGTTCGCACGGCGGAGGACGTCCGCGCGCTCGCGGACGTCGGCGCCGACGCGGTGCTGGTGGGAGAGACGCTGATGCGCGCCCCGGACAAGGGCGCGCGTCTCGCCGAACTCCGGGCGCTGCTGTGAACCGACAGGGGGGCTGAACCTGTGCCGAAGATCAAGATCTGCGGGCTGTGGCGCGAGCAGGACATCGAGTACGCGAATGAGGCCGGGCCGGATTACATCGGGTTTGTGTTCGCCGAGAGCCGCCGCCGGGTGTCGGCGGCGCGGGCGGCCGCGCTGCGCGCCCGCCTGCGACCCGGGATCATTCCCGTCGGCGTGTTTGTGGACGCGGCGGCGGAGGAGATCGCCGCGCTGTGCCGCGGCGGCGTCATCGAGGCCGTGCAGGTCCACGGACGCGAGACAAACGGCGATGTTGCCGCCCTCAAGGCACGCTGCCGCGTCCCCATTATCCGGGCCGTGCGCGTCGGAGACGGCGGCGGGCCGTGCACGGCCGCCCTCGGCGCGGCGGACTTCCTGCTGTTCGACAGCGGCGCCGGGTCCGGCCGTCCGTTTGACTGGCGCCGGTTGGAGGCGCCGCGCGCGCCGTACTTTCTGGCCGGCGGTATCGGGCTCCACAACCTCGCCGGGGCCCTCGCGCTTCGCCCCTACGGCGTCGACGTCAGCAGCGGCGCCGAGACCGGCGGTGTCAAGGACCTGCAAAAGATGCGGGCGTTGGTGAAAACATTGAGAGCGGAGAGTTGAATCTGAATCAAGTAGGAGGTGTTTGGGGATGACGGTAGGACGGTTTGGAGAGTTCGGGGGCCGGTACATTCCGGAGATTTTGATGAACGAGGTCATACGGCTGGAGGAGGCGTACGAGCGCTGCCGGGCGGACGGGGTGTTCACGGGCCGGCTGGAGCGACTGCTGGCGGAATACGCGGGGCGGCCGTCGCTTCTGTACTGCGCGGAGAAGATGACGCGCGACCTCGGCGGCGCGAAGGTGTATCTCAAACGCGAGGACCTAAATCACACGGGGTCCCATAAGATCAACAACGTGCTGGGCCAGGCGCTGCTGGCGCAGTGGATGGGGAAGACCCGGGTCATTGCCGAGACCGGCGCGGGCCAGCACGGCGTCGCGACCGCGACGGCCGCGGCGCTGCTGGGGCTCGGCTGTGAGATCTTCATGGGCCGGGAAGACATGGACCGTCAGGCGCTCAATGTCTACCGGATGGAGCTGCTCGGCGCGAAGGTGCGCGCCGTGACCACCGGCACGATGACGCTGAAGGATGCGGTGAACGAAGCGATGCGCGCGTGGGCAAGCCGCGTATACGACACCCACTATGTGTTGGGGTCGGTGATGGGGCCGCATCCGTTTCCCACGATGGTGCGGGATTTTCAGAGCGTCATCGGCCGGGAGGCGCGCCGGCAGGTACTGGCGCTTGAGGGCCGGCTGCCGGCCGCTGTCGTCGCCTGCGTCGGCGGCGGCAGCAATGCGATGGGGATCTTTCACGCCTTTTTGCCGGACGCGCCGGTTCGGCTCATCGGCTGCGAGGCGGCGGGGCGCGGGCTTGAGACGGGAGCCCACGCGGCCACCGTCGCACGAGGCGCGGTGGGTGTGTTCCACGGCATGAAGTCATACTTTTGTCAGGACGAACACGGCCAGATAGCCCCGGTCTATTCGATCTCCGCGGGGCTCGATTACCCGGGCATCGGCCCCGAACACGCGCATTTAAACGACGTGGGGCGCGCGCAGTACGTGCCGATCGATGACGAGCAGGCGGTGTCCGCGTTTGAATATCTCGCGAGGACGGAGGGCATCATCTGTGCCATCGAGAGCGCGCACGCCGTCGCGCACGCGCGGGTGCTGGCGCCGACGCTCCCGAAGGAGCAGAGCGTCATTGTCTGTCTCTCCGGGCGCGGGGACAAAGATGTGGCCGCGATTGCGCGGTATCGGGGGGTGCAGGTTCATGAGTAGGCTGTCGCTGGCGTTCCAGAACGGCAAAGCGTTCATCGGTTTTGTCACGGGCGGGGACCCGTCGCTTGAGGCGAGCGCGGAATTCATTGCGGAGATGGCGCGCGCGGGCGCGGACGTTGTAGAGATCGGTGTGCCGTTTTCCGATCCGATTGCCGAGGGGCCGGTGATCCAAAAGGCGAATCTCCGCGCGCTCGCCGCCGGGACAACGCCCGACAAGCTCTTCGCGCTGGTGACGGACGTCCGACGGCGGGGCGTCACGGTGCCGCTCGTCCTCCTCAGCTATGTGAATCCGCTCTTTCGCTACGGGTACGACGCTTTTCTTAGGCGCTGCCGGGAGACCGGCGTAGACGGGCTCATTCTGCCGGATCTGCCGTTTGAGGAACAGGGCGAAGTGCGCGGCCCGGCCCAGGCGCACGGGGTCGACATCATCACCCTCATCGCGCCGACCTCCGAGGACCGTGTGCGGCACGTCGCCGCACACGCGGCCGGGTTTGTATACGTCGTCTCCTCAATGGGCGTCACCGGAGTGCGCCGTGAGATCGAGACGGACCTGGCCGGCCTGCTCACCCTTGTCCGGGCGGCGACGGACATCCCGGCCGCGGTGGGGTTCGGCGTCCACACCCCAGCCCAAGCGGCCGCCATCGCCCGCCTAGCGGACGGCGTCATCGTCGGCAGCGCCATCGTCGCCCTTATAGAAACCCACGGCCCCGCCGCCGGGCCGTATATCTACGAATACGTACGAGAAATGAAATCGGCCGTGCTGAGCGCAGAATAAAATTGGTAAAAACTGTAAAAACCGGGCAGGGAGATCGATGTTCTCCCTGCCCGGTTTTTACAGTTGGGGTGACGCTGTGTCAGTCTACGCTGACGTGAATCGGTCCAAAATTGGGGACGAGGATGTTGGTGCGATCAATGAGGCTAACGCGACGATCATCCCCTATATAGTGGCCGCTTGTGGCTGGGTTGTACTCTAGTGTCACCGAAGAGGCACTGGAGAGGCGTTCGGCAAGCCGGGAACTGCTTGCCAGCAGCAAGATCCAATTGGGGTGGTCGTTAAATGAGTAACTATGTCCATGCAGCAGAAAACGGTCGCCGTCAATGGTCAGTATGAAACTGCATGCGGAAACGTATGGGTTGCCGAAATATCCATGTAGATTTACCCTGTCCGGAAGCATCACTACGATTGAACCATCCAGTTCGTTACCCAGTTCAGTTAGAGCGACTGCAAAGATGTTTTCCCAATCCAAACTTTCGTATGCCAGGATGGAAATATTGACATCTGAGGTTGAAAAAGGTTCGAGAGCCATACTGGTAAGATTGAAAACATCAGAAGCGATTGCAGCGGTAAAATCATCGCTTGTCAAATCAGTGTACGCGATCGGCTCAAACTCAAAAAGCAGCTCGGTGTGCTCGACAAACCATTGATTTCCGATGCATTCGGAAAGCTCGATGGATGTACTCCTGTAATTCAGTGAAGGGATTAAATGATTCAGAAACTCTAGGGGATTCTCTACAGGGAATTGGAGGCCAGGTGTGAATTCGAAAGAAACTTTCCCATCGAATGGACTGATGTAGACGGAAACGGTCTGGGCACCCGGTGCGATATTAGACCAAGTGATGGAAGAAGCTGGAACTCCATGCGTATCATAAAGTGGATTCTCGCCACTGCTCTCATAAGTCACATAGATGTCGCTTTGGTCGTCAATGTCAATAGGGGAATCAAGCGTGAGAATAAGCCATGAAGCATGTTGCTCATTCTCACCCAGTTCCGGATTGTGGCCGATCTCTAAAGCTGCGATGCTTACATTGAGTACACCTTCATCTGTAGTTATCTCAAAATCAGAAACTGAAGGCAGATCGGCGGCAGTGTTGCCTGCCTTTTTGCTGAGATATGCGTAGATTTTGTCACCCGCAGAGTTGAAAGTAGCGCCATTGTCTGTGAGAGACCGCGCGGCATCGTAGTCAAAATCGATATCGTTGGCACCATCCGTAGTTGCCGAAAACACGGTCGCGCGAGCATTCGGGTCGTCAATCTTGTCATCTGCAAGTAAGACAATGCCAGCATTTGTGACGTAGCCATCAAGCAAAAAGTTTTCATAGGAAGGGAATGAATATTCGGTGTCAGCCTCAACGATAAATTCATAGACAATACTTGTCCAATAGATGAATCCACTTGGAGTATTTACATGTCCATACAAAATGGACTCCTTGTCCAGCACATCATACTCTTTTGTGCCCCACTCATCCATGACAAAGTACGCGATCACGGGATGTGTGGCCGATGCCACACCGGGATTTAGCTTGACCTTCAGCGTGGCGCTATTTACATCGTCAAAAACGACCTTGGGATATCCGGGGGCGAAACGCGGATCCACACCGTTCAGCGAGATGTCCGCGATGCCCTGCTTGCGGACGATGAGATCGAAGGTCTTCGTCTCAGTCGCGCCACTATACGTGAGTGTGGCGGTGAGAGTTACCTCCGCGTCGGCTTCGGTATCGAGTGGGCGTGTCACAATACCGTCGGCGGAAATGACGTCTGACCGGGTGGAAGTCCAAACGATGGGAACACTTGGATAAGCTGCAAGGCTTGGGGGCAGAGTGAGGCCCGTCAAAATACCTTGTTCGTGTACGTTCACGCCCCGGATGGTGTTGAAAGTCAGCGCGGCCTTTGCCATGGCGAGTGTATTGTCGCCACCGCCGCCACCGCCGCCGCCACCGCCACCGCCACCGCCACCACCGCCGGTACTGCTGCTGGCTGGGGGTGTGGGGAGGGTCACGTCGGCTTTCCCGTCGCCGATGAGCGTGGTGGGCGCGGTTTCAAACTTTGTACCCTGACCGGCCCCGGCTTTGACCTCCGCCGTGGTGATGCGGCCGGTTCCAGTTACCTGGGCGGGCGCGTTCAGGGTGAGCTTGCCCACCGTGCCGGTGACCGCGATGGGTGCGTCCTTGCCGTTGTTCACGATGCTCTCAAACGTGCCGTCAAACGCGAAGGCGGAGCCGGCGGGGGCGTCCGCCGCGATCTCGGCGCTGAGCGTCGCGCCGGCGGCGAGATTCTGCGTCACGAGGGTGGCGCCGGACTGTAATTGCACGGTGCCCAAGTCGCTGGTGCCCGACACGACAATGCGGACCTTGTTCTCCCCCTCGGACTTGCGGACGACCAGATCCCCGTCCGCGTGAACGTCCGTCAGGGTGAGAGAGTTCTGCCCGCCCTCGACGTAGAGGCGGCCGCCCACCGTGACATGGCTGAGGCTGGCGGCGCCCTCGCCGACGCCCGCGGCGACGGTCAGGTCTTTGGCCACGGAGAGGTTCTGCAGACTTACGCCGGGCACGGCGATGGTCAGGTCGCCGTCAACGGTTTCCGTGCCCTCCTCCGGGCCGTAGGTGCCCGCAAAGCCGTAGACGCGCGAGCCGGTGCGGATGCGGTCCAGCAGGACAATGGTCTCCGCGCGGGTGATGGAGGACTTCGGGTTGACACGGCCGTTGTGGCCGGTCACAAACCCCGCGCGGATGGCGGCGGCCACCGGCGTCCGCGCCCAGTCGGCGATGGTTCCGCTGTCGCTGGCCTGGGACAGGATGGCGGTGTCCGAAGAATCCAAATTTTGGATACGGCTGACGATCGTGATGGCCTGCTCGCGTGTCAGCGGACGGTCCGGGGACATGGCGTCCGCGCCGGTGCCGTTGAGGTAACCCGCCGTGACGGCGATGGCGATGTCGCGGGCGTACCAGGCCACGGCCAGTACGTCAGTGTAGGCGGAGACGTCGCCCGAGGCGTCCGTGTAATTTTTCAGGCCGTTCACCAGTTTCGCGAATTCCGCGCGGGTGATGGAGCTGTTGGGGCGGTAGGTGCCGTCGTTATACCCGCCCAGCAGGCCCAAGGAGATCCACTCTGTGAGCGTACTCTCGGCCCAGTGGCCGCCGATGTCGCTCTCCGCGGCCAGCGCCGCCGGCAGCGCGAGGGAGGTCAGCAGCACAAAGGCCAACGCCAGCGAGAGAAGTTTGCGTGTAATCATGCGTTTCATAGAGGTTCCACTCCTTCTTCTTTCTCCATATGTGCCTGCGAACAATGGCAGGCAACAGTCGTGGGGCTGTCTGCGTCATTGATTACGTACATCTTATAGGCTTTGCGGTCATTTGTCAATCCACAAATGACCGCTCCACATGAGACGCCTTACGTATACGAAAATCCATTTTCTGTATTTTTATATTGAATTAAAAGCGGGCAGGGAGATGGATGCTCTCCCTGCCCAATTTATCAGTCGGAACGGTGGGTTAACCCTCGGGCGACAAAGCATGGTCTATGTCAGGTATGTCGACGGGGATCGGTCCGAAATTGGGGACATAGACCCAAGAGCAGTCGACGAGCATGCTATCGGGGTCATCATGGCCGCTTACGGTAGGGTTGTATTCGAGTGTTACGGAATTCGCATGAAAGAGGCGTTCCGTAAGTCGCTCACTGAGTAGAGGCAATATGAACGCGTTAGGAACGAGCGCATGCGTATACCCGCGCAACAGAACACGCTCACCATCAACTTTCAAGATGAAATTGCAGGCAGGGATGGTTGCATTGCCTAGATATCCTTGCAGATTCACATCGGACGGGAGTCTTACTAAGATGGAACCTGCAAAACTATCTATATAAGATGCACTACTGTCCTCTATATTTTCAAATGACAGAACAGAGATACTGGGTTGCAAAGACAAAAAAGGATCGAAGGTGACACTAATAAGGTCGGAAGCGAGTGTAAGAGTAAAATCATCGCTTGTCAAGTCATCGCCCAAGATCGGGTCAAAAGCAAAAAGCAGATCGCAATGGTCAACGGCGCGCTGACTGGGAGCCACAAGATACTCAGGTGCGACACATTCAGCAAGTATAGGTGTATTTTTATAGCGCAATGAAGAGATAATATGGTTCAGAAATGCTTGAGGATTCTCTAAAGACATTTGTAGGGCGGGCCTAAATACGAGAGAGAGTCTTCCAAATTCCGGATTGATATAGGCAGAAACGCTCTGAGTACCCGAGATAGGCCAACGAGTGAAGGCAATCAGATAAGTCCCATTTGCGTGGAGGGCATGCTCTGGTATAGCATGCCCTGGATCGTCGTAGCTGTCCGTATAGGTCAGTTGGACGTTGTACGGGGCATCAATTGTGATAGAACGGCTGAGTGTGAGAATGAGCCATGAGGCATGTCGATCATTTGTCCCCATCTCCGGATTATGACCAATGTCCAGATCAGTGACAGTGACATCAGACACGCCAGTTATCTTGAAATCAGAGGCCAGGGGCAAATCGTCGATTGTGTTATCCAACTTTGTATCAAAATATAGGTAGATTTTTTCGCCCGAAATGTTGAGTATGGCTTCAGAGCCAAAGTGAAAGAAATCATTGTCATCTGTAGCTGCTGAAAAGACGGTAGCACGGGCATTTGAATCGTTGAGGTTGTCATCTGCAAGTAATACAATACCAGTATTTGTGACGTAACCATCGCGCAAAAATTCATCATAGGAATGGAATGAGTATTCGGTGTCAGTCTCAATGAAAAGTTCATCGACAATGCTTGCCTGATAGATGTGCCCATCCGTACTGTTTACATGTCCATACAAAATAGAGTCTTTGTCAAGAATGTCATATCCTTGTATGCCTTGATTATCCATCACAAAGTACGCGACCACAGGATGTTCCGCCGACGCCACGCCGGGGTTCAGCTTGATCTTCAGCGTGGCGAAGTTTTCTTCGTCGAAGATGACCTTGGGATATCCGGGGGCAAAACGCGGATCCACGCCATTCAACGAGATTTCTGCGATGCCCTGCTTGCGGACGATGAGATCGAAGGTCTTCGTCTCAGTCGCGCCACTGTACGTGAGCGTGGCGGTGAGCGTCACCTCCGCGTCAGCCGCGGTGTCGGCCGGGCGTGTCACAACGCCAGTTGCGGAGACGATGGCTGATTGGCTGGAAGCCCAGGCGATCGAAACACCCGGATAGGCCGGAAGGCTTGTGGGTAGCGATGTAAGGTTTGTTAAAATGCCCTGTTCGTAGGTATTCGTGCCCCGAATGGTTTCAAAGTTCAGCGCGATCTTCGCCGCAGTAAGGGTGTTCTCAAAATTGATAAGGAAGGGGAAAACAATGTCAACCCTGTTGTTGACTTGGTCGTCTAATCCGTCCGGGAGAATATAATTACCTGTTTTGTTCTTTTGTATGCCTGTGTTGTCGTATTCGCCGAGCTGTTGCTGTGTAACATACCCCATGGCTTTAAGCTGTCCAAGCGAATGACCCGGCGGGTCCCAACTTGCCCCGATATAGGCAGTTCCGGAATGAGTATATAGTGGGTCCCCTGTAACATCGCCTAGATAATAATTAATTTCAAACTTCGCTCTATCCCACCAGAAAAACGAATCCGTAAACGGAAAAGAGTTTATGCCTCCGTTGTCTCCCGCAAACAAAGCCACTGAGACAGTATATTCTCCATACACATCGGCTTTTATCGGACAGAGTATGGATAAATCTGAAGTGAGGACAGAATAAAGAAGCTCGTCTCCCAATTGATATTCAGGCCCTGTGATTTCAACCCAATAAACGGCTTGGTCATTTTTTGCGGCTGACCAGGAAGCGGAAATAAGGCCATCTGCGGTTATCTCGATGTTTGATCTGGGAGCGGGATATATCACAAGCAACCTGCCATAACAATCCTTTGAAGCTGTTGCAGCTTCCGAGTCGGTATATAGTGGCGATTCGCCGGAAAGCGCAACAACAGATACAGTGTAAGAGACATCTTTATAGGCGGTAACTGACTTAAATGAATGGCTTGCCGCATCAGGGTCATCAACGTCAACGGATACATTTGTTCCCTCGGAATCCGTAAGCGTCAACTGGTATCCCTTCGCATTGGCGACTTTATCCCAACGTACATCAGGCCATCCGTAGGCAAAGCTGATCACGATATTCTGCGGAGAAGTCAACTTTTGTTTGGGATTATCACCGCTGCCGACCGCCTCCAATACCGTGACGGTAACGCTGATACTGATGGGGACCCATGATATGGACGCGTTGGATAGAGTGCCGGTGATGATATAAGCACCGGCTACGACGGGATTGTAGCTGCTGAAATCCCATGCCACGCTCGCCGTACTGGTCGCGCCGGTATTAGCAGTCAATATAACAGCCGAGGGCAGACCAATATCACCGGGTTGCATACCGAACGGCACAGATATGTTTTGTACGTTATGGCTCCGGTAACTTGGGCTTCCGCCGTCACCCGATCCGCCGCCACCTGATCCGCTGCCACCTGATCCGCTGCCGCCGGGGGGCGATGCGACAGGTGGCATTGATTCGGGTGTTTCCTCAGTATTTGGACGCAAAATCATATTCCCGCTGACGACGACGTCAAGCTCACCGTCCTTGCCTTCGGTCACGGTCAATCCGTCAATCTTGCCCAAGTCCAGGAAAAACGTCACGGCGTCCCCGGTCACACGGATGTGTACCGGTTCGCTCGGTTTGCAGATTTCCATTGCGGTAAAACTGGATTTTCCGCCTATGTTGATAGAATCCATGCCACCGCCGTATACCACAGTCTTTCCTTTTACGGTAACGCTGTCAAGATTTACGTCGCCCTCGGCGATGCCGTCGGATAGGTACAGGTCGCTGGCAATGTTCATATTTTTCAGCGTGACCCCGATGGTATTGATCAGCACATTCCCTTCGACATCACCAGTATTCTCTCCCGCTTCCGTTATGTATACGTCGATCAGGTTGTCCAGTATTTTAACAACTTCGGCGCGGGAGATATGGTCCCGAGGTCGGAACTGTCCTGAGGAACCGGAAACATATCCTTTTGCCTCCATGCCGAACACAAGAGGCTGCGCCCATGACGAAATGGTTCCAGCATCGAAAAAACGGGTGGACGCGCTTGTGCCTTCATCGACCCTGAAAGCCCGGCCGAACATCACAGACGCTTCCTCACGGGTGATGTTGTCCTCCGGGCGGACGTTACCGTTTGCGCCTTGCATCACGCCGGCGGCGTTGAGTGCCAGAATATCTTTGGTGTACCATTTCTCTGGCAGATCGGTAAATGTGTTGTCCGCGATCTGCTGATAGCTCATAACGCGATTGAGGATAGCGGCTAATTCCGCCCGTGTAATGAGATCATTGGGACGGAAAAGACCACCCGAGCCCAGAATGATCCCGCGATCAGACCATCTGCTGATTTCGGCGCCGGCCCAATGTTCTGTAGCGTCTGTAAAAGCGCCGGCGGCAAAACTGGCCGGGAACAGACCCAATAGGGAAACAACGGCCAAGATCAGTGATAGCACGGTTTTCAAAAGTTTCATACTTCTTTCCCCTTTTCGTACGTACTCCCCAACGGCGGATAAAAGGAAACACTCTCGCGCCTGTTCGGCGCTTGATATACAGCCGCAAGAGCGGCATGGAAAGGATTTAACCAACCACCATTATCCAGTCCCTTGGAGCCGAGGCGGTGACGTGAGGTTTAAGCGTAGGGCGAGGAGTAAGCGAGCCATGTGATAAAGCCTCGTTACCTATAGTTCCCGAGAGAATTAACACTACGCCGAACTTGTTGAGTCAATCGTTGTTGGGCAGTCGATTGCAAGAAGCTTGTAAATCTCATTGACGTTCTTGACCCGCTTCTGCGGTATGATGCTCTTTGCGTAGACCTTGTATTTTTGACCCCGAAGATCTATGAAAATCCAGGATCCCAGAAAATGCGTCTCATTCGCACGAGACGAGATAATAGTACACCGGCTGGCCGCCTTCGATGAGTTGGATCTCGGCGCCCGGACAGTTCTCTTCGAAGACGGTTCGCGTCTGGGCCGCCTCCTCCTCGTCCACGCCCTCACCGGAGAAAATCGTGACAAAAGAGGGCATTTCGTCTCCAAAGGCGCGGGCCAGGTGCGTGACGACTTGCGCGCGGTCGTGGTGGTGGTAGAGCAGCGCGCCGTCGACAAGCGCCATGTGGTCGCCGGAGGCGATCCGGCGGCCGTCAAAGGATGAGTCGCGCGCCGCGTAGGTGACAGAACCGCTTTTTACCCCGGAGAGGGCCGCGAGCATCGCCTCGCGGTTCTCGGAGACCCCGGCGCGGGTGTCCACGGCCAGCAGCGCCGCGACGCCCTGGGGGATAGACGTGGTCGGGATGACGATGAGTTCTTTTTCAGACAGCGGCAGACATTGCTCGGCCGCCAGGATGATGTTCTTGTTGTTGGGCAAAATGAAGACCATCTCGGCCGGCGTCGCGTCGACGGCCTGCAAAATGGCCTCCGTGCTCGGATTCATCGTTTGACCGCCCTCGATCACCTGGTCGGCGCCCAGGTCCCGTAGCACCCGCGTGAGCCCGTCGCCCGCGCAGACGGTCACAAAGCCGTACCGACGCGTGGGCGGCGCGACGACGCGCGCCGCGGCCGGCTGTGCCGCCGCCTCCGGCGGCGCGGCGCCCTGCCGGATCACCTGCTCCGTGTGCTGGATGCGCATGTTCTCGATCTTGATCGACGAGAGCGGTCCGTATGTCAGCGCCTCCTCCAGCGCGCGGCCAGGGTGGTTCGTGTGGACATGTACCTTGATGACCTGCTCGTCGTCCACGACGACCAGGCTGTCGCCGATCGCTTCCAGAAAGGCCCGCAGGCGCACGACGTCACGTTTCTTTTTTCGGGTGACAATGAATTCCGTGCAGTAGTCAAATTTGATGTCCTCGGCCATGTACTCCGAAAAATCCGCCCGCGTGCGCAGAGACTGCCCCTCCACGGCGGGCACGGCGACAAACGGTTCGCCCCGCAGGGCGGCCAGCATGCCGGAGAGGATCACGCAGTACCCCCGGCCGCCGGCGTCCACAACGCCCGCTTTCTCCAACACGGGATTCTGATGTACGGTCTCCGGCAGCGCCGCCTCGGCGGCGGCCAGCGCCTGCGTCAGGACAAACTCGGCGGCGGGGTTCTCCTCCGCGGCCTTCGCCGCGCGGGCCGCCGAAACACGGGACACGGTGAGAATGGTGCCCTCCGCCGGCTTCATAACGGCGCGGTACGCCACGTCGACGCCGGTGGAGAGACCGTCCGCCAGATCGGTGCCGTCGAGCGAGGCGCGGTCCTTGACCGCCTTGGCAAACCCGCGGAACAACAGGGACAAAATGACGCCCGAGTTGCCCCGTGCGCCGCGCAGCAAGGCCTGTGAGGCGGCCTCGACCGCCCGCCCGGCCTCCGAATGGGTGTGCTGAGAGAGCTCCGCCGCCGCCGCGCCGAGGGAAAGCGACATGTTGGTGCCGGTGTCCCCGTCCGGCACCGGAAAGACATTCAGTTCGTTGATCTGCTGCCGCTCGGCCTCGATGGCCGCGGCGGCGGACAGGATCGCTTTGGTAAACAGGGCGCCGTCAATGCGCTCGATCAAAGCAGACACCTCCCGAAGGGGAAAAGATTACGCATCGGCGATTATAGAATCCACGCAGACGTCCACGTGGGCCACCCGCACACCGGTCAGTTTCTCCACCACATAGCGCACCTCGGAGATGATCGACCGGCTGACGGCGGGAATGTTGACGCCGTGGTCCACGGCGATGTGCAGCTCGATGTTCACGGTGTCGTCGCAGGCGGCGCTCACTTTGACGCCCTTGGACAGGCTGTCCCGCCGCAGCAGATAGACAAAACCGTCCGATACCGAGCGGGTGGCCATACCCTTGACGCCAAAGCAGTTGTTGGCCGCCCAGCCGCTGATGGTGGTGAACACGTCGGCGCTGATATCGATGACACCCAGGTCCGTTTGTATCTTCATCGCAAAAGCCGCCCTTTCCTTGTGATTCGGCATGACTGGTTATGGTTCAGGTATCAAAGGCCTCGCCCGCCGCTGGCCGGCGGGTTGCTTCGCCGTCTCAGTCCAGGCTCTCCGCCAAGCGGGCGAGTTCCTCCCGGGCCGACAGCCCGTCGGAAAACAACGCGTCGGGCCGGTCGGAGAGGTATGCGTCGAGGCCCGCCTCCGTCATGGCCGCCAGCGTCTCTCGGGCCTGCGTGTGTCGCCGCGCCGCGACAAGCCGCTCTAACCGCCACAGCAGATCGAGCGCCCGCGTCCGGTTCTCCGCCTCCGCGGCGGCCGCTTCGGCGGCAGAGCGCTCCTCCGCCTGCCGCGCTGTCTGCGCCTCGGCGGCGGCCGTCAGGTCCGCCTGCGCACGGCGCAACGCCGCGGCCTCGTCCTCCAACGCGTCGATCCGCGCGGCGTCCCGCGCAGTCTGCGCGGCGAGGGTCTCGTTTTTTTCTCGCAGTTTTTCCATACTCTCAAGCGCCGACACGGAAAACTCCGCCTGCCGCTCCACCTCGGCCCAACCCAGCTCACTCTGCCGCTGCATATGGGAGAGATAGGACAAAAATACGAAGAACAGCGCGGCGCCCATCAGGACTATCACATATTTGAACAAAAAACGCGCGTTCCCGGGCGTCCGGGCCGGTGTCTCCGATTCGAGACCGCCCTCCGGGGTCGGCGGACACGGGAGCTTCACAATCTTCGAATCCGGTTTCATGCCATCACACCTTCACCGGCCGGCCGCTGCCGGCCGTCGTCTCATTCGGATCGGATCAGTTGTTCCATTAGCGCGTCCAAGTCCTCCGGGCCGTAAAATTCGATCGTGAGCCGGCCCCTCTTCGGCCCCGCGGCGATGGAGACGCGGCGACCCAACCCTTCGGAGAGACGGCGCTCATGCTCCGCGAGGTAGTTTGGTTCGCGGGGGGCGGGCGATACCGCGGGTTCCGTCTGGAGCCGCCGGCAGAGCGCCTCGGTCTGGCGCACCGACAGCCCGTCGGAGACGACGCGCGCCGCGGTCCTCTCGATCAGCACCGCGCCGGGGAGCGGCAGCAGTGCGCGGGCGTGTCCGGCCGAGAGACGCCCTTCGATGAGGTGCGCGCGCACGGCCTCGGGCAGAGACAGCAGCCGAAGGCTGTTGGCCAGCGCCGGGCGGGAGCGACCCACCCGTTCGGCGGCCTCCTCCTGCGTCAGCCCGTATTCCTCCACCAGGGCGCGCAGTCCCTCGGCCTCTTCAATGGGATTTAGATCTTCGCGCTGGAGATTTTCGATCAACGCGATCTCGGCGGCTTTACGGTCGTCGGCGTCCACGATCAGCGCAGGGATCTCCGCGAGGCCCGCCAGCCGGGCCGCTCGCCAGCGGCGCTCGCCCGCGATGATCTGGTAGTAGCCGGTAGGCAGACGCCGCACGAGCAACGGCTGCAGTACGCCGTGCGTGCGGATGCTCTCGGCCAAATCCTGGAGGCCCGTCTCGTCAAAGCGCCGGCGCGGCTGCGCCGTGTTTGGCTCCACCTCGGCCATGCGCAGCGTCACGCTGCCGCCCTCCCCGGCGCGCAGCGCGTCGCTGCCAAGCAGCGCGCCCAGCCCCCGGCCCAGTCCCGCATTTTTTGAAGCCACGGCCATATCTCCCTTCGGGTGTCACGGGGTCCTGCGGACCCGCCGTGCAGGGGCGGCGCGGCGCCGCCCGCGGTGGGGTGTCACGGGGCCGCGCGGGCCCGCCTCTCGGATGGTTCGGCCAGCAGCAGACGCCCTTGCAGGGGGCCCATAGCCGGCGAGACGACGCCATCCCGCGCCGCAAAGATCTCGCCGCTCAGCAGATCGCGGGCGGCGGCTTTTGGCCAGGGCAGAGCGCAGGCGCAGGCCTCCTCGGCCCGGTTTGTCACCGCCGCCAGATACATCCCCGCCGCGGTGCGCGCGAAAGCCAGCAGCGGCCCTTCGGCCCGCAGGTAAGAGAGTACCCCGCACTGCAGCGCCTCGTAGCGGCGCCGGTACGCGCCGAGCGCCGTGTACCATGCGGTGAGGGATGCATCCTCCCGCCCCCAGGGGAACCCCCGGCGGTTGAAGGGGTCCTCGAACCCCTCCATCCCGGCCTCATCTCCGTAGTAGACGCAGGGGGAACCCGGAAAGGCGTACTGGATGAGAGATGCCAGTTTGAGACGCGCGCGTGCGCGTGCGTGCGCCTCGGGCGGCAGCGCATACGCGGCGCGCTCTTCGCGCGGCTGGCCATACAGACGCTCGTCCACACCGAGGACCGTCAGCGCGCGGGGGGTATCGTGCGTGCCGACAATGTTCATCAGGCTGTAAAAGACCGGCGCCGGATAATTCTCGCGCAGCGTCTCCATCTCGTACCGAAAATGCGCCGCGTCCCCGCCGAGCAGGTACCCCAGCAGCGCGTTGCGGAAGGGATAGTTCATTACGCCGTCCAGTTCGTGCCCCAGCAGGTAGCGGCGGCGCACGCCGTAGGCAATCTTCTGGGAGGCGTCCTCCCAGACCTCACCGATGATGACGGCGTCCGGCGCCTCCGCCCGCACCGCGGCGCGCAGACGGACCAGAAAGTCGTCGGGCAGTTCGTCGGCCACGTCCAGCCGCCAGGCCGAGGCGCCCGCCCGCAGCCAGCGGCGGATTACGCTGTCTTCGTCGTCAATGATGTACTTGAGATAACCGGGGTCCGACTCGTTTACCTGCGGCAGCGTGTAGATGCCCCACCAGGAGGCGTAACGGTGCGGCCACTCCTGGAAGTCGTACCAGCTGTAGTAGAGGGAATCCTTCGACTGGTAGGCGCCGGTCTCGTCGTAGGTCCCGCGCCCGTTGAAGTAACGGGAGTCAAAACCCGTGTGATTGAATACGCCGTCGAGCATCACGCGCATGCCCAGTGCCCGTGCCGCGCGGCACAGTGCCGAAAACGCCTCCTCAGACCCAAACATGGGGTCGACGCGCTTATAATCGGCCGCGTCGTAGCGGTGGTTCGAGGCGGCCTCGAAAATAGGGCTGAAGTACAGTGTCGTGACGCCGAGAGAGGCGAGGTAGGGCAATTTTTCCTGTACGCCCGCCAGCGAGCCGCCGAAGAAGTCCCGGTTGTGAATCTCTCCGTGTTCGTCCGGCTGGAAATCTGGCACGTCGTCCCAGTCCTCATGCACCGTGCGCCGGCCCACAAGGCCGACCGGGTCGGGGACGGCGACGCGGCGGAAGCGGTCGGGGAAAATGTGATAGGTGACCCCGCGCCCGTACCAGTCGGGTACGGAGAGCGCCTCGTCATATACAGTGAGTTGAAATGGAGGCAAAATCTCCTCTGAGGATATACCCTTGCCGTCCATTGCCTCGATGTTTACACCGATGTAGAGGTCAGGCCGATCGAAGCGCTCCACGCGAAAGTGGTACCACACGGGGCCCAGCCGCCCTCCGGTCGGCAGCACGGCGCGGTAGACGTCTTCATCCCTGTCCAGCCCACACCAGTCCATCCGGGTCTCCGTTTTTTCCTGGTCGAACTCAAAAGAGGCGCACAGAAAGGCGTGGGAGACGGCCTGTGCGCGGGGCACACGGATGGAGAAGGAGACGTCCGTCCCGGCGGTCACCGCGCCGAAGGGGTTTTTGTAAGCACTGTCGCGGGCGTCGTAGAAAGACATGAGAGACACGCGAACCCCCCTTTGTTTTGCAAGGGAAATATTGTAAATTTTTGACACATGACGCGTTCAGAGTGCACAAGGCGGGGAAGCGGCCGTCAGCGCACCTTGGCGCCCGGGGCTAGGCCGTCGGGCGCGAACAGCACGAAGACTTCGTCGTCGTGATTTTCCCCGCAGAGGATCATGCCCTGGCTGAGGACGCCGCGCAGTTTGACGGGCTTCAGGTTCGCCACCAACAGCACGCGGCGGCCAATCAGGTCCTCAGGGGCGTACCACCGCGCGATGCCGCTCACGACCTGCCGCGGGTTTCCGCCGTCGAGGGCGCCCGTGTCCAGTTCGAGGCGAAGCAGCTTGTCGGACTTTGGCACCGGTTCACAGGCCGTCACGAGGGCGACTCGGACGTCCGTGCGGAAAAACTCGTCAATCGAAATCTCCGCGGACGGCGCGTCTACGTTTGCTGTTTTTTCTGTTTTTGTCGGAGCGGACACGGCGGAGGTCTCGGCCTGCGGAGCGGGTGCCGCAGGCGGCCCGTCGGGCCGCAGACGGGGGAAGAGAGCCGGGCCTTTCCGAACGAGGCCGGTCTCGGCGCCGATCTGTGCCCGCAGCGCCTGCGCGCTGCGGGGCATGATGGGATCGAGCAGGGGCGCGAGCCTCAGCAGCACGGTGCGCAGCGTGTGCAGCACGGCGGCCAGACGGGGGCGGTTCGCCTCGCTGCGGCCCAGCACCCAGGGCTCGGTCTCGTCGATGTATTTGTTGGCCCGCCCGATGAGGCGCCACAGATCGGCGAGCGCCGCGGCGGTCTGCAGGGCGTCCATCGCCGTGCAGTAGCGCCGTGTGATCTCCTCGGTCAGCGCCAGGACCTCGTCGTCCAGCGGCGCGTGAACCCGCGCCTCCGGCAGGCGCCCGTCGAAGTACTTTTCAATCATCGCCACCGTGCGGGAGAGCAGGTTGCCGAGATCGTTCGCGAGGTCGGCGTTGATGCGCGCGATAAGCTGGGTGCGGGTCAGTATGCCGTCGGTGGCGAAGGGCATCTCCCGCAGCAGATAGTAACGCACGGCGTCCACGCCGAATTCGCCTACCAAGTCCTCGGCGTAGATCACGTTGCCGAGGGATTTGGACATCTTGTCGGCGCCGGAGAGCAGCCACGGGTGGCCGAACACCTGCCGGGGCAGCGGCAGATCCAGTGCCATCAGCAGGATGGGCCAGTAGATCGTATGGAAGCGCAAGATGTCCTTGCCGATGATATGCACGTCGGCCGGCCAGTATTTTAAAAAGGCTTCGGAGGGCCCGTCCGGGTCGTAACCCAACGCCGTGATGTAGTTCGACAGCGCGTCGATCCACACATAGACGATGTGCCCCGGGTCAAAGTCCACCGGGATACCCCAGGTGAAGGAGGTGCGCGATACGCACAGATCCTGGAGTCCGGGGTCCAGAAAATTTTTGATCATCTCGTTTTTGCGCGACTCCGGCTGGATGAACGCGGGGTGGGCGTCGATGTGCGCCCGCAGCCGGTCGGCGTATTTGGACAGACGGAAAAAGTACGCATCCTCGGAGGCGGGCTCGACGGCGGCGCCGCACTGCGGACAGACGCCCTGGGCGTCCGAGACCTGCGTCTCGGTGTAAAAAGCCTCGCAGGAAAGGCAATAGAGACCCTCGTAGGCCCCCTTATAGATATCGCCCTGTTCATAGAGGCGTTTGAATTCCTTTTGTACGATCTGCTTGTGCGCAGGGTCCGTCGTCCGAATGAACTGGTCGTAGCTCACATCCATCAGGTCCCAAATGCGGCGCACCTCGGCCGCGATGTGGTCGACGTGCGCCTGCGGCGTACGTCCGTCGGCCTCCGCCTGTTTTTGGATCTTCTGCCCGTGCTCGTCCGTGCCGGTGAGAAAATATACGTCGTAGCCGCGCATACGCTTGTACCGCGCGATGGCGTCGGTGAACACGGCCTCGTAAGTGTTCCCGATGTGCGGGACCCGCGAGGTGTAAGCGATGGCCGTCGTAATATAATAGGGGCGAGCGCTCATGACAGTTTCCTCCCAACCCAGGCCGGACACCAAAAAAGGCCACAAATATGTTTTAGTATATCATTCTGACCGGGTGAAATGCAATAGCCTCCCGCACTCGACGCAGTATTGGCAACTGATTTTTTAAAATATGAGAAAACAAGAGCAAAACGAAGATGTTAAAAGTGAGAACAAGGAAATCGGACACAAAGCATGATTTCGCGAGAAAACGGCGGTTTTTTCGCACCGCCAAGGATTGCATAATCAAAACCGAGTCGATATGATAAGTAATGGCTTAGCACTTGGCGTCGCCGAGTGCTAATGAGATCCAATTTCGAATCGGGAGGACTGAGACTATGAAGCTGAAGCCTCTGGCCGACAGAGTCGTTCTGAAGATGCTGGAATCCGAGGAGACCACGAAGAGCGGGATCATCCTGGCCGGCACGGCCAAAGAGAAGCCGCAGGTGGCGGAGGTGCTCGCCGTGGGTCCGGGCGGCAACGTGGACGGCAAGGACATCGTCATGCATGTCAAGGTAGGCGAAAAGGTCATCACCAGCAAGTACTCCGGCACCGAGATCAAAATCGACGGCGAGGAACGGGTCATCGTGCGCCAGAGCGACATTCTGGCCATTGTCGAGTAACGCCGAGGAACAACAAAGTTAAGGAGGATCACGAGACTATGGCAAAGGAAATTCTGTATGGTGAAGAAGCGCGTCACGCGCTGGAGCGCGGAGTCAACCAACTGGCCGACACGGTGAAGATCACCCTGGGTCCCAAGGGTCGCAATGTCGTACTCGACAAAAAGTTCGGCGCGCCGCTCATCACAAACGACGGCGTGACCATCGCGAAGGAGATCGAGCTGGACAACGCGTTTGAGAACATGGGCGCCCAGCTGGTGAAGGAAGTGGCCACCAAGACAAACGACGTGGCCGGCGACGGGACCACGACGGCTACGTTGCTCGCGCAGGCGATGATCCGCGAGGGCATGAAAAACGTGGCGGCCGGCGCGAATCCAATGATCATGAAGCGCGGCATCGCCAGCGCGGTCGAAGCGGCGGTGGCGTCCATCCTAGGAAACTCCCACAAAGTGGGCGGCAGCGAGGACATCGCCCGCGTGGGTACGATCTCCTCCGGCGACGAGACCATCGGGCGGCTGATTTCCGAGGCGATGGAAAAAGTCGGTTCTGACGGCGTCATCACGGTGGAAGAATCCAAGACTTCAGAAACTTTTTCTGAAGTGGTCGAGGGCATGCAGTTTGACCGCGGCTATATTTCGCATTATATGGTGACGGACACCGAGAAGATGGAGGCCGTCATCGATGACGCGCTCATTCTGATCACCGACAAGAAGATCTCCAACGTGCAGGACATCCTGCCTCTTCTTGAGCAGGTCATGAAGCTGGGCCGCAAGCTCGTCATCGTGGCGGAGGACGTGGAGGGCGAGGCCATTGCCACCCTGCTCGTCAACAAACTGCGCGGCGTCTTCACCAGCGTCTGCGTCAAAGCCCCGGGCTTCGGCGATCGCCGCAAAGACATGTTGCGCGACATCGCGGTCCTGACCGGCGGCGAGGTCATCTCCGACGAACTGGGCCTCGACCTGAAGGAGACGACGGTCGATCAGCTGGGCCAGGCCCGTCAGGTCAAGGTACAAAAGGAGAATACCATCATCGTGGGCGGCGCGGGCGACCAGCAGGAGATCCAAAACCGCATTGCCCAGATCAAGGCGCAGATCGAGCTCACCACCTCCGACTTCGACCGCGAGAAGCTTCAGGAGCGCCTCGCCAAGCTGTCGGGCGGCGTGGCCGTCCTCAAAGTGGGCGCGGCCACCGAGGTCGAGATGAAAGAGAAAAAGCTGCGCATCGAGGATGCGCTGAACGCCACCCGCGCGGCGGTGGAGGAGGGCATCGTGGCCGGCGGCGGCACGATCTTTGTCAACGCCGTTCCGGCTGTGGAGAAGCTGCTGGCCGATGTGGGAGGCGATGAGAAGACCGGCGTCGAGATCGTCGCGCGCGCCCTGACGGAGCCCTTGAAGCAGATCGCGATCAATGCCGGGCTGGAGGGCTCGGTGGTGCTCGAGAAGATCCGTGAGAGCGGCAAGATAGGCTGGGGCTTCAATGTGTTCAACGAGAACTACGGCGACATGGTGACCTTCGGCATCGTCGACCCGACAAAGGTCACGCGCTCGGCGCTGGAGAACGCGGCGTCCATCGCGGCCATGGTACTGACCACCGAGAGCCTGGTGGCCGACAAGAAGGAACCTCTGCCCCCCGCCCCCGCCCCCGGCGGCATGGGCGGCGGCATGGACATGTATTAAAGTAAAGCAGGTGTAGGGGACGCTGCCCACAGCGTCCCGCCGTCCCCCACACACACAGGGTTCAACAGAAAGCCGGGTTGCGGACATCACATCCGCAACCCGGCTCTTTTGCTGTCCACAATCCCCGCTGATTGCATCCAGCCCAGCCCGGCGCGGTAAAGCGAGATAGGCGCCATACTTGATTTTTTCCGACATTCGGCATATACTATTGAGTAGGAAAGTCGGAATATCAGAAAACAAGGAGATGAACGTATGTTAGCGGAACTGCGCGCGAAGTCGCAGATTACCATACCCAAAGAAATCGTTGATCGGCTTGGAATCGCGGAGGGCGACAAGCTGGAGGTGACCGAGAAGGACGGCGCGATTTGCCTGATGCCCGTCGTCGTGTACCCCAAAAAGTATCTTGACGAGCTCCGCGGGGAAATCCAAGACGCGAAGGCGAAGATCGCGGCGGGAGAGCGTCCCGCGTTTGACAGCGTGGACGCTCTATTTAGCAAACTGGAGGGCCATTGATGGCCTATCAGCTTACGTTTACCGAGCGGTTTCAGAAGCATTTCAAGACTTTGACAGAACAGGAAAAGCGGCAGCTGCGGCGAAAATTGGAACTGAACAAAAGGAGACGCGTCGCGCCTCCTTTTGTTCTCATCTATTACATTTGGTGTAACAGGCGTCGTCAGGCGTACTGTCAGCTGATCGTTCCGCTGGCGCTGCACGTCAGCGGGATATTCACGGAGGCAGATGTGACCAAGATAGACCCAAGCCATTTCTTCAGTGTGGCTGTAACGCGCGCGGTTGCGCCTGTCGTCGAAAGGCTTTGGTTCTCGTAGGTCCAGCTGCTGGCGACCCAATGACTGGCGGACGCACTGACAACCCAGGCGGACGAACCGTCATATCCGAACGTGGCGTTCAGCGTAACGGTGGCGATGGTGGTGCCGTTGTCCTTGTACGTGGATTCACGTGTGGCGCTTTTGGTGCTGCTTCTCAGGAGAGAATTGTGGACCGTTGTGGTGGTTTCAACTGTGATGCCATCGCCCAGATATTCAATATCCGTTGTTTGAGCATCCCCGGGCTCGGCGGCATAACTGAACACTGACACGGACATAAGGCACAACATAGCGAGGCAGCAGGCAAGAACTTTGACTTTTTTCATTGGATTATCTCCTTTCAAAATTTAGTAAAGGTAGGTGACGATCTCTTGGGTCAGCTCGATCTCAGATTGTGCTTTTGTTATGTAATAAATGAGTATGCCAAGAAAGATAATAATCGCAACAGGCAAGACAACAACAAGTATTTTGCAGATACTTCTCATTCGTTTGCTGTGCTGTATTTCCGCAGGATCTAATGTTTCCATAAAAGTCTCCGACAGCACCACCGGGTCGCCCAAGAGCGCAGAGAGCTCTTCAACAGTGGCATCCGGCTTGTCGATCAAAAAATCTGCTACAAACGCATCCGACTCTTTGATAAAGCGTGTTTTGGAAGCATGGGAACATATCAGCGTCTTTCGCAATGTCTTGTAGTAGCGGTTCAGCGCTTTGGTCATTTTCGATCTTCTCCCTCCAAATTTGCCAAATCCAGAGTTTCCCGTGCGAGAATGTTGTCGATCACATCCGTCACAGTTCTATATTCTGCGACCAATTGTTCAAAGTATACTCTGCCTTCCGCTGTGATGGAAAAGTACACACGCAATCTGTTGTCCTCAGAGATGGTCTTGTTTGCTTCAAAGATATAATGAAATTTTTGTAATCTGTACACAGCTTGGTAGAGGGTGTTGAAGGTAAGAACACCGCCGCTGATTTGTTCAATCAGGTTCATCATCTCATACGTGTACATGGGCTTAAAACGCAACACAAACAACACCAGCATCTCTGTCGTTGCTTTTTTGAGCAAGTCCTTGATACTGGCGGACGTTCCACTCCTGTTGGAGGTGGTGTCTTGCGTCTTGTCCACAAGAATCGCCTCGTATTGTAAATTTTCTTCCACTATGCCCTCGTACATAGGTTCCACGTTGCACAGTGTCTCCCAGTTTTTTCCATAAATTTGGTAAGTCGTCCTTGCCGCCCACGGCCAGCCCGCTGTCTCGGGACAGTGTTTCTTGGTTTGAGGAGATCATATTCAGAAAAAATGCACCTTGTCAACTATAATTGTTATTGACAATTATAAGTTCTGGGTGTATTATAAATTTCGATTGGGATCTGTAGCTGTGTGCAAGCGGTGTGAGAAGGGAGATGTTTAGCGGCAAATAAAGAATATTTTGTATAAAATATTACCATAAAATGTGCATTCTTTAAGTGTTGTGCTCAATCTGCTTCTTTCTGATAATATCATTGAGGTCAAAAATATTGAAGAAAAAATATAAGACAAAAAATGAAATTTGCTATTGACAAGTATAAGATCTTGGTGTATTATGGATTTCGACAAGACTTGCAGTCATGTGTAGCCGGCGTGACGAGGGTGCGTCCGGTGGAAGATGGGACACTTTCTTCGAGAGTGATAAAAGTGCGAGGATTATTTTGAAAAATTTGTAAAATACGATGAAATTAAGATGTTAGGTGGCGATAGCCCAAGGATTTGTCGTTTTGAACCGTTGGTTAAAGGAATTGCGAAGAAAATGGTTGAGCAGCGAGGTAGAGTTTTGCCCTTGCAGCAATTCGCAAATATTTTCGCACGCGAGTATAGGAAGGTTGATTTGATTGTGGCGCGTTTTTTAGATCTCTGCCACCCGGGGATTTGGATTGGATGTGATGCCGATGATTTGAGGAAGTTGCACCTGCGGATCCAGAAAAATATATGAAAAGACGGAGGTTCTTATGAAACATTCATTCAAGAAATGTGTGGCGCTCGCCGTGGCCATGGTGTGTCTGGTTTCTATCTTTTCGATCAACGTTTTCGCCGTATCGACGTCAGGTTCTTTAGGAGGAAACAGCGTATCCGCCACCCTGACAATGGGTTCGTCCAGCGCGACTGCCTTGACTACTTCCACTGCTACCGCATACTTGAAATCAGAGGTGTGGTACACTTATGGTTGGGGACAGGTAAGTGGTCAGTATGAAGTTTACAACAGTTATTCTGCCACTGCTGGGTACGCTTCGGCAACAGCGTCCGCGAGTCATTACAATCCTGAGTCAATACGCGCTAGATCTAAGCATTTGGTAGAATATGGGTCTTACGTTTGGAATCCAACACTCACCATAAACTGAGCGACACATTGAGGTTCTTGCATCCCGGGGTGGCAAAGCCACCCCGGGATAACTTAACAGGTGGTGGTTTTTTACATGAAAAAGATCGGTTCACGCCATTTGCAAATGGCGCTGTTTACACTCCTGTCGGCGATTTTGCTGACTGGATGTGCCCCGGGGCATTCGGAAACGAATACTTTTGTACCGGAAGATGATTTTCAGTACACATATTACGCGCAAGGCACACCGCAAATGATGGCCGAAACTGAAAACGGCTACTACATACTCCTG